>NZ_ALVZ01000142.1 GCF_000332055.1 Xenococcus sp. PCC 7305
TCTGCCCTCTGCCATCCCTCAACTCGTAAGTGTTGTGTCTCAACAGGATTTAGTATAATCTGCTGAAGCGATCGCAACTCAGTAAAAATTGTCGCAGATTCTTCTGCTTGAGCTTTGGCTTCAATAGCGGCATAGTCGAGACGAGAGTTGAGAAGATTTGAGCTGGTGTCCGCGATCTGACGATATTGATCGATGAGCAAAGCTCTTAATTGCCACCAGACCCCCAGAGCTGCATAATTTCTGACTTCTGAGCCATTAACTGTAAGTTGGTCCCAAACCCCAATATTTTGCTGCTGGGCAGTCCGTTCTGCCTTTTGATTGGGATGGCAAAGAGTAGCTGCGATCGCAATCTATTCAATCACTCATTAGTTTTAGTCTGAGCTTTCTGCGCAATAGGTATAAAATTTGTCGAAAATGCCCAAGGTCTCAAAGTAATAGTCAGGCAATGTCGAAGGGATAGATAGCTCAGTTTGGTAAATGCTAAATAGTAAAAAATTTCGTCGTTGGGTCTGATCCGCGATCGCCATATTCAATTGGGGACGGGCAAAATCTACTAAGATAGAACAAGGTTTGCTTAGTTTTTGGTCGATTTCCGGACAAACATCCTGTTTGAGGTAAGTATTCAATTGTTCCGAGGCATATTGCTCGTAATTTCCCGGTCCTGGATTAGTTATTGTCAGGATAGAACCCGAGAAGATTAATCCTAATTTACAAATCCCTTGATTGATCTTGGACATTCTATTCCGTTAGGTAATAACTTATAGTTTCACAATATTCCAGATTAGCCAAAGAATCATTACAAAAGTATGTTATATTAGAAAACCGAAATGAATGGCGAGCGTAGCCAAGTGGTTACGGCAGTGGATTGTGGTTCCACCATTCGCGGGTTCGATTCCCGTCGTTCGCCCTACTAAAAACATTCCCAGATTTTCCCTGCAAAATTCAAATCAGGGTTTTTTCGTTTGAGGTAATCTGTGAATTGACAATCACTCAAGCTAGTTCTAAAAGCTGTAAACATTATTAATGCTGGTCTTCTCCGGAAGATGGGACTCGTTTTCTTTTAACAAACCAGTAGATAAAGGTGGATAGAATTCCGATTAAGACAATAGTTGAAATTGGCTTTAAATATACTCCCACTTGTTCGTAATTAGCTCCTAGAAGATAACCTGTACCCGTTAGAAAACTAATCCAGAAAATAGTTCCTATTGCCGAGTAGATTAAAAATGGCAAAAAAGACATCTTACTAATACCTGCGGGCAGAGAAATATAAGTACGAATCCCCGGCACCAGACGACCAAGTGCTGTTGCTATATACCCTCTATGGTCGAACCATATTTTTGCCTGCTCTACATCTTGTCCAGAAAGTGTTAGCCATTTACCATAGCGATCGGCGATTTTTTTTGTTCTTTTTAGACCCCAATATTTACCTAAAAAATACCAAGGAGTTGCTCCTAAGACTGAGCCAATAGTTCCAGAAATAATAACCCAACTAAGGTTCATGTCACCCTGAGTTACCGTAAATCCTGCTAAGGGCATGATTAACTCTGAAGGGATGGGCGGAATCAAATTTTCTAATGCCATTAATAGAGCAATACCCACATAACCAAGGGAATTAATTGTACTGATAATATATTCAAGCATTGTTTATTATTTAATCTATAGAATTAGTAATAGTTTTAAAGCGACTGACAATAGCAAAATCAGACTGTTTCAATGGTGCCAAGAACTTGATCAAATAACGTCGTCCCATTGTCACATAAGCTATTAATTATTTACCTTTAGCTTCAGTACTGCTAACCAGCAATAAATTAAGTTATTTAGAATAATAGTTATTGTCCAACCAGCAAACGGGAAGATTTTCGCCAGAAGGGAATACTAGATCTTTTTTGGCAAAAGGTTTTGGAGGTTGTTTGTTGTGCCCTGCTTGTCTTCGTTCGATTACCTAGTACTTTGAGTGATTGATTAGCTTTGTTAATTAAGAAGCTTTAATCAAAATATCATTATATTTTGTTTTTAATAGTATTCAAATACTACTTTTATCTTTTTATCTCTTATGTAGATGCTAAGAGAATAGGTATAGTCAAAGCGTCTAACTGACGATTAAGGTTCAATGCTCAATATTCACAAAACCGAATCATCCTTGGTATTCAATACTGTTAGACTGAACGTCATATTTAGCAGTCAAAATTCTTTCTTTATCTGGTGCATACATCAAAATAGTCAAATCCTGGTTAGGAAAATTCTGATGAAAACCCATTGCCAAAGCCTTCGTTAAAGTCTTAACTTCTGTTGGTTTGACTTGTTCGGTAATAACTACACCCAATTTATTGTTATCTCGCACGTAAGAATCGCTAATTAACCCCTGACTAGTACTAACTACCCAATCGCCAAATTTTTGACCAGCAACACTATCGCCTCTTTCCAACTGAGTATAAGCACTAGTTCTATCTAATGTGGCACTAGGCAGGGTGGCAGTCGGGCTTGAAGAACAAGCAGCAGTGGTAGTTGCCACAACTGAAACCAATAATATGGTAATAATTGAACGATAGACTTTTGTTAGATGTTTTCTCATAAATTTAGCTCCTATTTTTAGATACTTACTGGCAGTTTTGAATAAAAATCTAGAAGAGAAATATAGATTTCCCTTCCAAAACTAATAGCTAACAATAGCTAAGAAGATCTACTAGTAGACGTGGACGCAAATAAGCTACCTATCAACAAAGGGCAAAAAGCCGATAAATCAATACTGATTATCTCGGTCCCACGAAGATGAGACTTATTACTTATTACTTATTACTTCCGCGCAGCAGCACTAGTCGATCACATCTTTAACTGCGTCCTTACCATCTTCCACTGCATGTTGTGCAGAGGCTTCAGCTTGCTTCGCTTTACCTTCAGCTTGGTCTTTTTTGTCTCCAGTAACTTTGCCCATAGCTTCTTGTGCTTTACCTTCGATGTTCTTTGCTGTCGCTTTTACTCTATCTTTAGCACTCATATTATTGATCTCCAGAAATTTTCTGTGTTTGTTGTTACTAATAACCATAGGATAAAGCTTATACAGAGTTAATCTATCTAGAGGAATAAAATAATAAGTAGTCCCAGCGGTGTAATAATGCATTGACCCTTATATGTTAGTGGACTACTAATAAATAAGACTCTTGATAGATAGAATTTTATAGTGTTAGTTAACTAAGCTAAAAATATAAACAACTAAATCTTTCTCTATCATCTAAATACTATGACTAATTTATTAGGAAAACCAATTTCCTTTTGGCTAGATTCTACTGCCAAAACCACTTATCCTAAAATGAAAAATGTCACTGTTGATGTTGCTATCATTGGTGCGGGTATTACAGGTATCACCGCGGCCTATTTACTCAAAAAATCTGGTAAAACTGTGGCATTAATAGAAGCACAGCAGATAGCAGCCAGTGCAAGTGGACACACAACTGCTAAAGTTACTTCTTTACATCAGTTAATTTATGCCGACTTGATTGAAAGACATGGGGAAGAAAAAGCGAGACTCTATGGCGAGTCAAACCAGGCTGGGGTTGAGTTCGTTGCTACTACTGTAGAACAAGAAGGAATAGACTGCGACTTTCAACGCAATGAAACATACTCCTTTGCGAAAAATAAAGATAACTTAGATAAAATCCAAAAAGAATACGACGCTGCTATTAAACTAGGTTTACCCGCAGAATTTGCGACTGAGACTACTTTGCCTTTTGAGATTGCAGGGGCAGTTAAATTTAATAATCAGGCAGAGTTTCACGTCCGTAAATATCTTTTACACCTAGCTAAGATAATCTCTGGGGACGGTAGTTATATCTTTGAAAATAGTCGGGTGCAAACCGTAGAGGAAGCAACACCCTGTAAGGTATTTACTAACGACACAACGTTACTGGCTAGAGATGTTTTGCTAACAACCCACTTGCCAATTATGGATCAGGGTTTATTCTTTGCTAAAACCTATCCCCAGCGCTCTTATATTATCGGGGCAAAAATCAACGCGGAAAAAGCACCGAGGGGGATGTATATCGGTGTAGGAAATAACTATCACTCTATTCGCACTACTCCCACAGAAAACGGCGATTTATTGCTTCTGATTGGTGGTGGCGGTCATAAGGTTGGGGCAAAAAGCGAGACTGAAGAATCCTATCAAGAATTAGAACAATATGCCCATTCATACTTTGACATAGACAAGATTGATTATCGTTGGTCGAGTCAAGATTATGAATCTTTCGACAAGCTACCTTACATTGGCAAGCTAACACCTGCTAATAATCATATTTATTTAGCCACAGGCTTTAATCTCTGGGGGATGAGTAAAGGCACAATGGCGGCAATGATTTTAGCTGATTTAATCCAGGGTATCACCAATCCTTGGGCAGATGTCTATGATTCACTGCGGGCAACCCCCTTTGTGACTTCAGAATCAATGAAGAACAATCTGGAAGTCGGGATGCATTGGGTAGGCGATAGGCTTAAAGGACTAACAAAATGGTCAACGGACGATGTTAAACCAGGAGAAGGTAAATTAATTAACCTCAAAGGAGAAACAATCGGCGTTTATAAAGACAAAACAGGTAACGTAACTGCCGTTTCCGCTACCTGCCCACATCTGGGTTGTATTGTTAACTGGAATAGTGCGGAAAAAACTTGGGACTGTCCCTGTCACGGCGGGCGTTTTACTTGTGACGGAAAAGTCATTCAAAGCCCTCCTGTTAAAGATTTAGAACCAAAACTACTGTCTTAGATTAATCTACCGTTATCTGTGGCAAAAAAGGCTTGAAGTAGTAATGCATTTTAACCTATTTATTTATAGTTTGCGATCTCTCTCAACCAGGAAGAAACCTAATATAAGTTTGATGATAAACTCCTAAAAAAATCATAAAGCCCAATCGCAAAAATGTGAAATGTCTGATTCGCTATTAATTAGGCTCATTTATTTAAGGGTATTATTTTGTCGGCGACTAAAACAGGCTCTTGAGAATACTCCGCTTCGAGCTGCTGTTGAACCGATAAATCCCAACCCAAATTATAATTCTGCTCTAATTCAACTGCAACAAAAGGGCGCAATGTACCATAAACAATTACTGTCTGTTCTTCATTTAGTTCAATTCTGGGCCTAGGTTGTACGACGATTAGATCTTCCCCACCAAAAGCTTGTTCTTCATCCAATTCAAATACACCATAACTTTTTAAATCTTCCAACTCTCCTTTGATTGCTAAGGGTTTGTTATAGTAAGCCTCTGGACTTTGGGTTAAATCTTCAGGATCGGGAGAAGATATCAGTGAATCAGCGATAATTACGGGCTGGTTTTCGTATTTGTTATAAAGATTAGATTCAAGACTTAAATTATACCGCTCTTGAAAACTTGCTGAAGTGAATTTTCCCACTTTGCCACTAACTAAGAGTTCGGGAGTGTTTTTGGTGGTAAGTTTTAAAGGAATTAGGGACATATCGATCACTAAAATAGCGTCGCCACTAAAAGCCCGATCCTTATCTAATATTAAACCTCTTTCGCCTAGAGTTTGAATGACATCATTGCGAACTAATACAGTTTTTCCAATATAACTTTCTGGATTTTGGGTGATTTCCGCTACATCTATCAAAACATCATGATCTAGTACTAATGGAGAACTACTTGAACAGGCTGATAGAGTTGCAATGGTAAAAGTTGCGATCGCGAAGCAGGTCCTTTGAGTAATCGTTTTAAGCAACATTGTTTTTGTAACTTTTAACACTAAACAGTCATCAATAAAGTCGAAAGTCCCAGTTGTCTTTTGTCAATTATCGAATAGTGTACCGTCGGTAGACAGCTGCAATATACATATATATTCCATAGCAAATAAAACCAAAACCGATTAAGCTCAACCACAACCAACCCAAAGGTTTAATTGCTATTATCCGCAAAGCATTTTGTAATCCTCCGGCAAGGTCGGAATTACCAAAAATGGCAGCCTCAGTCAAAAAGATACCTGTTAAAATAAAAGCTATGCCCCTAGCAGCTACTCCCAATTTCCCGATGCGGGTAGCCCATTTTTCTAATCGATGGTGAATGTGATCACTATGAAAATCACTGATATAAGAACCTGTATAAGCACCATAAACATAGCCAATACCGATGGTTATCACAGCAATTCCTCCCAAAAGAATCAGCCATTCCCCTAATGCTTGGTCGAATATTTGGTTTGCCAAATCTTCAATGGTATCGTCAGCTTCTCCCAGTTCAAAAACCAGGTTGAGAGCAGAATAGGCTACACCTGCATAGCTTAAACCACTCATAATATAGCCGAGGCGCTGGAAAATACACTTTAAACTCCAGGGGTTGGATTTCCCTGGAGTGAGTATGGTTTGAAGCAATCTTCGCAAAACATAACCAGACAGAGTAACTGCCAATAAACAGACAAACAACTTTCCCAGTGGTTGTTCTACTAAAAAGGTTAGAGTTTGATATGTTCCCGAAGCTTGGCGGTTAGAAACCATAGCAGCTTGGATAGCTAATATACCGATAAATAAGTACACTGTTCCCTTTGCTCCATAGCCGAGCATAATATATTGTTTGATCCAAGGATTGGTAATTGCCTGCTTCAACCATTGCTTCATTCTTTTTCTAGAGTAAAAAAGGTTAGTTCTGGTGGACAAAACAAACGTATGGGTACTATGCTCATGCCAATCCCAGGGTTCACATACAGTTGATTGCCAACTTCACCATAACCCTTTGCCCAACCATCAGCGTATACTTTATCCTTTTGAGTAAATCTTAACCAGGACCATTGTGGAAAACCAGGCACGCGCACTTGTCCCCCGTGAGTATGTCCTGCTATCGCTAAGGGTGCAGAGTTGGGGGGGAACTGCTCGAAACTGTCGGGATTGTGCATCATGGCAATGCGAGGACTGCTATCTGGTAAAGTACTCAACGCTTGACCGGCATCATCTCGATTTGCCCACAGCGAGCCTACTCCGACTAAATATAGAGGTTCATTCCCATCTGCTAGTGGCAATTGAACTGCTTCATTTTCTAAGACTTCTACCCCAGCAGCTTCCAACTCCGTTTCTAGATATTTGGCTTCTGCTGTTTTTGGTTCTGCTTTCCTACTACTCATGCCGTAGTCGTGATTGCCCAATACGGCATAGGTCGGAATTCCCGCTTCTACTAAGGGACGAACGATATCGACTGCGGTGTTGATTTCTGGAACGATATTTTTTCCTGGATGATAAATAAAATCGCCACTGATTAGGACTAAAGCGGGTTTGGCTTCGATAATTTTAGCCACGCTACGACGAGCTGTACCGCGATTATCCCCCCATAGCCCAATCTGAAAATCGGTAAGTTGGGCAATTTTTTTACCCTCCCAAGAGTCTGGTAGATTGGGAATTGTAGCGGTTTCGTTTTCGGTATTAAGGAAGCGAGGTTCGATAAAACTCCAGATAATTAATAAGGCGATCGCTCTTACTATTCCTAACGCAGTATATTTTAATTTTTGAGCTGTATTTTTCACAATTTTACGAGTGAGATTTAGATATTACCAAGCCACTATTTATTTCCAAACCATTATTTCCTTTTCGAAGTCGTATGATCCTGTCGAAGGAATAACTTCTACTTCCACAGTCACGTCATTAACTCCTACAATTTTTTGTGACAAAGACATAGTACTTTTATATTCTTTCCCTGTCTCTCAATAGGTACAGTTACCGATGCGTTTTCGGTTTTCCCCCGCTTACCAATAGCTAATTCTCCAGCTTTGTCGTCATAATTTTTGATCCTTTAATATAAACTGCCAATACAGGTTGTGAGTATCAACTGATTAAGCTAGGATATTCACTTGTCAGGCCAGCTAAATTGAGAGTAATTTTTATTTTCTAGCCCCAGTATTCCAGTTTTTCTTCCTAAAGTTCATCTATCTATGGGTTCATTAAGTGACAGTCTTAAGATAGGCAACAAAGTTAGATTAATCCAGCAAGCAGTATGTAAAAGAGGAGTTGTCATTGAACAAGCTCAATAATCTCGCCCAGGAACTTTTCAAAAACAAGCAAAAACTATTACCTTCCATTATTAAGGAAGACAATTTATTAAATAACAACAGCTTATCAAATAACAACAGTAATTCTTTAACAGCGACACTTGATTACTGAAGTCCTGTGAAAACTCCCCGGGTGGGATTCGAACCTACGACCAATCGGTTAACAGCCGACCGCTCTACCACTGAGCTACCGAGGATTGCCTTTAGTGCCTAACAATCATATCGACAATAAAAACATTTGGCAAGTACTTTCTCAAAAAAATTTTAACCTGAATTTATACCGTAACCGAAAACAGTTTATCAAGGTTCCCTGCAACTTTTTCTAGGAACAAAATAATAGATTATGCGAGTTGGAGGAACCAGTAATTTAACATGGCTTCTGGATTCCTCTTTGTATCGCAACTTTAAATTACTGGCGATTTTCTATCGTACGAACCATTTGCATAAATTCAGGCAGATCGATCTCCGCATCAAAATCTTTATCGAAGAGAGCTATAATCCTTTTGGCATTTTCTTCTGCATCCCCCGATAATTTTAAGAGCTGTTTAAAATCTTCGTTAGTTGCTACGCCTTCAATCAACTCTGAGATGTTGATATAGCCATTTTCATCCTTATCAATTTTGTAAAATAAGTTAACTATTTTCTTTTGCGACATATTCATGGTTGGTTCTCCTTATTTTTTTAGTCTGAGAATTGTCAATGCTAACTAGTGCGTCTAAATCCTGTTGACAGGTTCCTCTTAGATTATTTGAGGTTGTAAACAATTTATCTTTTAGAGAACCATTGATCAATACTGTGAATCCAAAAAAAGCTTTTATAGAATTTGATATATAGATTATGTCTAGTTCTTTAGTGTCGCCAACAAATTTTGAGTCCGATGAGTGATTGCTTGCCAATTTTGTTGTTTCACTAGAGATGGCAGGAAAAGATTACTGGATAAACCTACTGCGATCGCCCCTGAAGCCAACATCGACTGAGCATTGTCAATTGTCACTCCCCCCGTAGGAATTAGGGGAATCTGGTCTAAAGGGCCTTGTAAACTTTTCAGGTAATTAGCACCGCCCAATGTCTGAATTGGAAAAACTTTGACGGCCGTTGCTCCAGCTTGCCAAGCCTGAACGATTTCTGTCGGGGAAAACGCTCCTGGAATAAAAGGAATGTTCTGGGCGATCGCATTTTTGATCAAGTCAGGATCACAATGAGGGGAAAAGAGAAATTGCGCGCCACAAGCGATCGCATCTTGTAATTGAGTAGGATTTAAGATTGTTCCTGCACCAATCAGGCAATGAGGCAAGCTTACTCGCAGTTGTGAGATTAACTCCTGAGGTCGATGACTATTCCAAGTAATTTCGATTAATTTCATGCCTCCTGCGGCAACAGCGCCCGCCATCGCTAAACCAATTGTGAGTTCAGGAGAACGAATAACCGCGATCGCTCTTTGGACTTCTAATACTGCTTGCCAAGAATCAATGGTCATTGAAGACTGCTCAATAATGCGATCGCTAATCATTTATGTACTGATTGAATTAAAGTTGCCGAATCTTTCTCTGGTAATCCTGGGGATCTAAACCTTTCCCACTATTTGCAGTCGTCGCATCAATTTTTTTCTCCAGAAGTTTGATTCTTTCTGAAGTCGCAGGATGAGTACTCAAAAAAGATGGGGTGGAACCTCCTGCTTCGAGGAGTTTCTGCATAAAGCCTAGCATTCCCACCGGTGCATATCCTGCTTCTCTAAGGTTTTCTAAACCAAAGCGATCGGCTTCCAGCTCATCTTGACGACTATTGCGACGAGTTAAGGCAAGTTCTACGCCAATTTGTACAGCTTGAGAGGTATCTAAGCCCGCTGAGGAAAGTAATCCTTGGGCGATCGCCGTTTCTCGCATTTGTTTGATCGAATGCCGCCCCACGATATGACCAATTTCGTGACCAATAACGCTAGCAAGCTCGGACTCATTATCAGCTTTGAGGATCAAACCGGTGTTGACATAGACAAATCCGCCCATAGTAGCAAAAGCATTAATACTTTTATCGTCTACAACTTGAAAGGTATAGGGGATCTCAGGGCGATCGCTATGTTTAGCCAGCAGTTGTCCAATGTCGTTGATATATTTGTTAATATTGCGATCGCGATAAAGTTTGGCTTGGCCAGAGTCGATTAGTTGTTGATTGATCTGTTGACCCAACTGGACTTCCTGCTGATTAGACATGGTGGCAAGTTGCAAAATCTGAGTGCCTCTAATCAGCAGCTCGAACCAGGAAACAGCTCTGGCTACCTGAGCATTAGTGAGTCCAATACTAATAGCTATAACTACGGAAAACAAACCATATAACCAACGTCTACGACAGCCATAGAATAAAGAAGAAAAGTTCAACATAAGATTTAGGAAATAAGATATCAATACTTAATAGATACCATAATCAACTTTAATTGATCTCTACTAATTACTTTTCTAGTGACGTGTCATATGTGTAAATAGTTTCAGGTGACCTTGCAGTCTTTTAATGAAGGTGAGCTTTTGATAATACTGATATTAATCTTATAGACTTATAACTCTCAAATTATTTGAAGCTTTTTACTTGATTGAAATTGCAAAAAAATATTTCTGGAGGTCTAGTGGGATTAACTTTATGAATGGGATAAAAAAAAGGCAACTATCAATAAAAATAAGCATGGAGTGTTATTTGAAGAGGCAAGTACCGTTTTCGGAGATCTTTTGTCTCTGATGATAGAAGATCCATTACACTCAATAAGTGAGGAAAGATTTATTATTATAGGCAAGTCGAACCGACAAAAAACAATTGTAGTAGTTTATGCTGAGCGAGGAAATGTAATTAGAATTATTAGTGCTCGTTTAGCGACATCTCGTGAGAAAAAGACATACGAAGAGGGTAGCGAATATGATTGATCAGCAGGATTCAGATATGCTTGATGAATATGATTTTAGCCAAGGCATCCGAGGAAAATACGCTCAAAGATATAGTCAAGGGACTAATATTGTTAGGTTGGATGATGATGTGGCTGAAATATTTCCCGATGAAAAATCAGTGAATGATGCTTTGCGAGCTTTAGCGAAAATTATTCGTTCTCATCAAGAGTCTGCTTAATTCTATCTAGGTACAAAATCATTTAGTCTAACGAAGAATAGCTAGCTGGGTGTTTAAGAAAACCGCATATTGTTTAACTGAGAACGCGATCGCACGGCAACAAAGGTTAAAGCATCAGGAAAAATCTAAAAGATTGGAAGCTGACTGCCTGACACATCTAGGCAAATCTTATGCTTATCGTGCAAATTAAATTTTGCCAGTACAGTATTTTAAAGCTTACAAGCGATCGCTTCATCAAAAAATAGTCTTTTGAGTGAAAAAAGTGAAATCTATAGACCAAGAGGGTTTGAGGGACTTGTGTCAGTCAGTCAGGCGCAGCGAATGGAGACTGTGGAAAAGGCTGAAGAAATAATCTTTTCCGAGGTAAATTCTCATTATCTTATTGGCATTTAGACTCCTTGCTGTCACAGTATAGGTAAATAACAACGGGTTGTTCGATTGATATGAGAGGGGACTACTATGACTCAAAAATCACAAGATAACTCCAAAATTCACCAAGAAGAGATTAGTGAAGTAGTAAGTTCGTTGTCTAAGATAACTTCTCGTTCTCCAGAAGAAATCAAGCCTTACTTGGATGAGCTTCTTTCTCGCTTAAGTAGAGTACCGAGTCCACACGCTAATCACTTTTTTAATACTGCTACTGATGATGAGTGGATTGCTGAGTTTCGCGAATGGTCGCAGAGCCACTCACGAAAAAAACTTCCTGTATTAAGTGAGGAATTTATGAGCAGAGAGAGTATTTATGGTGAGCGTGGCTAATCAATGGCATTTTTAATAGATACCAATGTCCTTCTGAGAACTCTTATCACCGATGACCCCCAGTACGAGATCGTTCAAACTGCAATTGCTGCTTTAAGAAGATCAAGAGAGCAATTATTTATTGCGCCACAGAATTTAATTGAAATGTGGAATGTAGCCATTCGTCCGAGTGATAAGAACGGTTTAGGGCTATCTCCGATAGAAGTTAAAGCTGAGGTGTCGCGATTAAAGGAATTGTTTATCTTACTTCCTGATACCGAACAAATGTATTCTGAGTGGGAACGATTAGTTTCTGAATATGAGGTGAGAGGAACAAAAGTTCATGATACTCGTTTAGTTGCGTTTATGCTGATTCACTCTTTAAGTCACATCCTGACTTTTAACGTCAAAGATTTTAGAAGATTTGAGGAAGAAGTTACACCTAAAAGCCCAGAAGAGATAGTTGGAACATATTAGCTAGAGTCAGTAAAAAAGCAAAATCAAGCTAAAAATCATAATTAAGGGTTGTGCTTTGTTCTCTCCTCTTGCTTTGCTAAGTCAAGATTCTCAACCTTGTTTTGCCTCTAAGAAAGCTAAAAAGCAATACTATGATGCTATTTTATTCTCTCAAATTCGATATTTGAAATGTTCTACCTAATTTAGCTTTCCTAAAATGCGTCAGGTATTCAGGATTGGAAGACCCTAATTTTCGACTATTGAGGGCCTTCCTATAGTTGCTAGTTGCGAATATTTATGATTGGAAGTTAGCAACTAGTTGACTTTTCGTACTGCTTAACTTTGCCAACTCTCGATTTTCCGAAGAAATCCTATCCGACCATTTTTTCTCTTCTTCTTGCAATTTAGACATAACTCTCTCTGCATAATGCTGAAAGTTTTGGATTTCTCTTAACTTCAACCCAATCTCATTGTTTAACCTGTTTAATTCTTCATCGCATCTATTTAGATTGGACATAATAAAACTCCTTGGTTGGTTTCTAGATTTCGCGTTATCTATTGTATTTTTATACTCTGTCTCCCTTAAAATGTATAGATTCAAATTTCTTGCAAATCTTGTGATTAACTCAAGATCAAATTTGAACCTTATGAAATCCTGATGCCTTAGAAAGTTTCCGCAACCAAAAACCACCCACCACAGCAATTACTAAAGATATCCATCCTGTAACAGGTTGCAAGAGCAGAAAACCACCGATCGCAAACATCGAACCAAACAAAAGTAAAATCGCTGCGCTAACCTTGAGTAAATCCTGCTTAAGATCTTGAGCCGGCAAAACACCTGTACGTTCTCTTTGTCTCAGCCAGCCAATACCTCCTGGACGAACGCGAAGGTAAAATTTGTCCAATACTTCATCAGATTCTGGTGCAGTGAGATACATAGTGCTAATCCAGATCACCGCTGTCACCGTCGAGATAAACAGTAATCTGAACCCGAAATCGGCAAAAATAGCATTCAAATCAGGAACAATACTCAGGCTCAGGCCAATCACAAAGCCGCTAACCATTGCTGCCAATTCAGCTGCGGCATTAATCCGCCACCAAAACCAGCGTAAGACCAGTACTAAACCTGGCCCGGTGCCGATCGCAATAACCAAACGAAAGACCGTGGCAATATCTGTGGCAAAAAACGCGGCGATCGCCCCAAAGATAGTCACCATCACCGAAGCAATTCTGCCGATCATCACTAATTCAGCTTGATTGGCATCAGGCTTGATAAAACGCAGGAACAGATCATTTGTCAGATAGGAAGCTCCCCAGTTAATCGAAGTCGAAACCGTACTCATAAAAGCTGCGATCAAAGATGCCACCACCAAACCCAAAATCGCTGGAGGCAGAAAATCTAACATCAGTTTGGGATAACCCAATTCGCGATCGCCTAGGTCGGGATAAATTACCATTGCCGCTAAAGCAACCAAAATCCAGGGCCATGTTCGAACAATATAGTGCAAAATATTAAAAAACCAGGATGCTTTTTCCGCTTCCGCTTCGTCTTTTGCCGCAGCAATTCTTTGCACAAATTCGCCTCCGCCATCACTACGACGAAATGACCACCATTGGAGGAAAATATACGCTGAGAAAGTTGTCGCTGTAATGCCCGCCGCATCATTCCAGTTGATTCCCCCAGAACCCCAAGTTAAGGGGAAAAAATCTAAGACATCTAGATCTGTTGTTTGTTGGACTTGAGCAATCAATTCATGAATTCCCCCCAGATGCAGCACGGTTACTATGGCAACGGCGATCGCGCCCGTCAAGCCTAAGAAAAATTGAAAAAAATCCGTCGCTACAACGCCCCATAAACCAGAAAATCCAGAATAGATTAAAACAAAAATACTAACGGCAATGACACTCCAAATTTTGCCATAATCCCCAGGACTCAAGCCCAAGCTTTGCCATAAATCCAAAGCATCCACAACTTTTACCATGGCCAACATCGCGTAGCCAATCCCAATACAATTAATCGGTACTGCAAATAAAAATGCTTTCACCCCGCGCAGAGTTGCGGCAGTTTTGCCTCCATAACGCATCTCTGTCAACTCCGCATCGGTGACAATTTCCGATCTTCGCCAAAGTCTCGCGAAAACATAGATCAATATCACATGGGAAATCCCAAAACTCCACCATTCCCAGTTGCCGGAAATCCCTCGACTCGCTACCACTCCACAAATATATAACGGGGTATCAATGGAGAAAGTCGTTGCTGCCATACTTGTGCCGGCTAACCACCAAGGTAGCGAGCGTCCTGAAACAAAAAAATCGACTAAACTAGTAGCTGCGCGGCGAGATAGGTACAAACCCAATCCCATAGTGAAGCAAAAATATAACAGAACAATCAGCCAATCAATTAATTGCATTATTTCAGTCAACTGTAAACTGTCCTCAGTAAACAGGATCAAAATCTGATTTCTCTATAAAATTGAGGAAAAATTAAGATTCATCGAGTGAATTAATGATAGGTAACACAAAAACTTTAACCCATGCATTCAAGGAATGGGCGATCGCAGTTGAGGCTCTAGCCACAGGGAAAACGATTATTCTTTTGCGCAAAGGCGGTATCCGCGAAGCCGCCCAAAAGTTTCAAGTCCAACATCAACAAGTCTGGCTATATCCGACCTATGAACATCAAAAACCCCATTTACTCAAATCAGAATATTCGGACAAAGTAACTATTGTCGAATCAGGTTGGCATCCTGAAACCGTTACGATTCGAACTTATGCTCAGATTACCCAAACTTTATCGGTCACCAAATCAGAAACCTTACAAGCTTTGCAACCCTATCATATCTGGAATGAGCAAATGATCCGCGATCGCTTGAAATGGAAAGCCAGTCAACCCTTATCCGTTCTTTTCTTGCGAGTTTACAATTTACCTCGTCCCCTAAGTATTCCTTATGATAGTAGTTATGGTGGATGCAAATCCTGGATAGATTTGGTTAAGCCTATCTCTTTACAAGGATTAAACCCTATTTTAGATGACCACTCCTATCAAAAACTGGCCCGAGAAATTGTAGGCAATATAAATTAATATGATTTTGTAATTTTACTTAATCAAAACTAGTCAATAAATTACGTATTTTTCAGCATGACATTATAGAAAAAATAAATTTTAGTAGTAGAGTTATGATTTATACAGAAGAACATCTTATCTTTAATTTCTATTAAGTTGCTCTGTCTCTCCCCCCTTTAAAAAACTATGGATTCTCGAATTATTTCCGATGCTCCTCCATATATTCAGCACACAGACATTTTGATGTCGAAAATGTCGAATCGCTATCGAGTGGTGGTTGCTGTTGCCAGACGAGCTAAGCAAAAAGAATATTGGGATGATGAACCAGAAGTTCCGACTAAAGCATCTAAAATTAAAAGCATTTCTCGAACAATTAAAGAAATGGCCGATGAATTGATGCTCGAAGATACCTTGTCCTACGAAGTTGATTGACTTTAGGTCTTTATAGATTGGGCTTGAGGGTCAGTGGCACAACTATATCTGCCTTAATTCTCATTCCCCTTCAATAGTTGAGCTGGATAAATCGTCAAGCCGTTTGCCAGTTTGACTAATTTTGTTTAATAAATGAATCATTTCATCCCCTCTTTCTAAAGAACGATCTTCGAGGAAAGTGACTTCTGGAGAACGTCTTAATCTGATTCGTTGCCCCAATTCTCGACGTACAAAATGCTGGGAAGCTCGCAAGCCCTCCATGGTCTCTTCTCTGGCTGTTTCCGTACCATAGATACTGACAAAAATTGTGGCGTGCTGTAAATCTCCAGAAACGTCAACATCGGTAATGCTTACCATTCCCGAACCTACACGGTCATCCTTGATGCCATTGATGAGCATTTGACTAACTTCTCGTTTAATTAGGGAAGACACACGAGAAACCCGACGACTATTAGCCACAACCTTAATCCTCTTCAATCTTTGATATTTTAAAGTCATCTCCTAAAATAACATTTGGCAGCATGAGATAGGTAATAATAAAAAGCCGACTTTTTAAATTTTTTGAGGTAAATGAGTTCAAAACTGATTTTATTTATTGATGATGAGGAAGATATTCAAACTCTAGTGAGTTTTTGTTTCGACTTGGAAATAGGCTGGCAATTAATTACCGCTTCTTCTGGAGAAAAGGGAATTGCCCTGGCCACAGTCAAACAACCAGATGCTATTTTATTAGATGCTATGATGCCTGAGTTGGATGGGCTGCAAACCTTGGAACTATTGCAAAAAAGCCCCAAGACGCGACATATTCCCGTCATTTTTATCACTGCGAAGGCTCAGGCCAGCGATCGCAGAATATTCTATAATGCAGGAGCAAAAGGAGTTATAGTTAAGCCTTTCGACTCCCTGACTTTAACTAGCCAAATATCTGGTTTTTTGGGGTGGGAAACCAATGATTAAGTAAAAACACGTAGCTTGATTTTTATCCTCACAACTTCCTCATTTTTCATCTCTAGAGTCTGGGAGGACTCGGATGTTAAATTTCGATAAACCCTAATGATTGCCACTGAAAAACGACCATTAAAGATCGACAAACCAGCAGAAAGTGAGGAAGTTGTCTGCGTAAAGCCAAAGGTTATTCTGGTTTTAAGCAACACCAAGGATTTGAGACGAATTATTCAACTTAGCTTTGAAGAAATTGCTGGGTGGCAAGTTTTTGTTGCAGACTTAGATTCTCCAGATTTGACCCTGATCACCATAACTCAGCCAGATGTCATTTTATTAGATACCAATTTGCCTAATTCGGGTGAATTGGTTATGCTCCGAAAGATTCAAAACTATCCCAATATTAGTCCGATTCCTATAGTTTTATTGACCGAAAGAATCTTTAGTTGCGATCGCAAATTTTATGACAGTTTGGGCATTGTTGCAGCGATCGCAAAACCCTGTGACATGGTAACTTTGGCAACGCTAATTTCCCAAAGACTAAATTGGAATTGGACTTGAACTTTGCCTAAATGATTCCTTGAGAAAATATTAAGAAATAATTAAGAATATCTGATAATTATTCGGTAAAATATGGTCTTTCTTCACAAGTTCCTCAAATTTGTAAAGTAGAGTTTGTAATTGAACTGGGATAAGAATAATTACTAATCTTGAAAAGTTCTCTTATGTTTCTTATAAGGTAAATCAGTTTTTTAGGTTCCCAAAATCGCCATGAACACTTCCACCACTTGTCCTTGTTGTTCGGAAAACATGTTGCATCATCTTAGTCGTGGTAGAGACTATTGGTTTTGCACAAACTGTAGAGAAGAGATGCCTAATCTTGAGGCAGTAAGGAGAAGTCATCGTCATTCTCATCATCAAAAACGGATTCTCACTTTATCTGTTGGCCTTGATCTCTCACAAAACATGGCCTTAGTTTAGGTCAGTGAACAGTGACCATTGACCCTGTTTTTTCCTCATCCTTTATCCTTCATCCCTCATCCTTTATTCTTCATCCCTTAACTTTTCTATTTCTGTTATGACCCATAACATTAGTTGTTTCCATTCAGGAGAACTAGTAAGGTTATAGGCATTAAAACTAATGCCCCAATTCTCGGCAAATTCAGCAAAATATTCGACCCATTTAATAGTTGTTTCAATAGGCGAATAAGCTCGATATTGCCAGGATTTTTGTAGATACTCAGCCATCTCCTGAGGATGTTTGGTGTAATGAAGATACCAGGCAATCCAAACTAAAGTTCCATAACGAACCTTATATTCGCTGAGTCTCACAATTTCGGGAAGGTCTGGTTGGGCAAAAAAATCATCTAGCACTGCCTCAAGAGAACGAGCCTGAGGTAATCCTTTATACATCGCGCTTTGTTCATGCTGTCGATAATAGACAGTTACCTCTCTTAACCAAGCAGTTTTACAACCCTTTAAGGCCATTTTCAAGACCAAATGAGTATCTTCTGCCGGGGGAAAACGCGGATCAAATCCTCTCACATATTCCAACCATTCACGACGAAACATCATTGCGCTAGGTAAAACAGGTTTCCAACGCAACCAATTCTCTAGGTCTAATTCAGGAGCTTTTTCCCAAGGACAAATATCTAGTAGTTTATTCCCCTCAGAATCAACTCTTTGCCAACCACTATGAACAATTCCAATGTCAGGTCTTTGAGCAAAAATAGCTGCTTGTTTGGCTAATTTTCCGGGAAAGAAATAATCATCAGCATCGAGAAACGCCACCAGATTTCCTTTAGCTTGGGCAATCCCATGGTTGCGAGCGGCCGCAACCCCCTGGTTTTCCTGTTTAAGGTAACAAATTTTGTCTTGAAACGGTTCTAATACTTCTTGAGTAGCATCTGTCGAACCATCATCAATAACAATCACCTCATAATGACAACCATCTTGCCTTAAAACACTTTCGATCGCCTCCACAATGTAGAGATCGCAATTATAAGTGGGAATAATAACAGAAATGAGTTGATTACTAGCCGCAACAGCCATAGGTTAAATACCAGATCCAATAAGCACGACAATACCTTAAAAGAATTCCCATCTTAACAGGCGTCTGCAACTGTCCCCAAAATAAGTTAAAAAGGAAAAAGAAGTTAAAAATTATGTCTCAATCATAAAGATATATTTCAGGAGAATAAGCAAAGTGTCAAAGCAGCCACTATTCAAAAATCTGTTACGCAGTTTAATGGCTAGTTCCATTATGCTGAGTAGTCTGATTTATCCTGAAATCTTTAGTAAACCAGCTTTTGCCGTCACCAACAGATTTTGCCAATTGCCATCAGAAGCAGTTCAAAAGAAAGAACAGCTATTACAGTCTTCATTACAAAATAACCCTCAGGCAACACAGGAATATCAATCCCTAATTCAAGAACATAGGCGCATTGTGACTCAATGTCGTCAAACAGCTTGGCCTCAAGAGCAGGCAATTTGGCTGCGTCTATACCCTTGTGATGCTAGTCCTGGCGCGATTGATCATGTACTAGATAGAATTGTTAACCTAGGCTACAATAGAGTTAATCTAGAGGTTTTTTATAACGGACAAGTATTACTTCCTCCTGCTGATAATCCCACACCTTGGGTCTCGACATTAAACTCTCCTGGCATGGATAACATTGATCTACTTAAGCAAACTATTGAGAAAGGCCATGAAAGAGGCTTAAAAATATATGCTTGGATGTTCACCATGAATTTTGGATATCGATATGCAGAAAGAAAAGATCGACAAGAGGCTCTAGCTCGCAATGGCACAGGGGAAAATAGCCTGACCTTTGTTCGCGACCATCCCCAAGCCTTCATTGATCCTTATAATCGTCAAGCGCAGCAAGATTATTACCATCTACTGCAAACAATATTACGCAGAAAACCTGATGGCGTCCTCTTTGATTACATTCGTTATCCTAGAGGTGCAGGGAATCAATCACTAGTTAGCAAGGTTCGGGATCTCTGGATTTATAGCCCAGCATCCTTACAAGCTCTTTACAATCGAGCTACTAACCAAAAAGCCAAAGCCTTAATCGATATTTATGTGAGGAATGGCAAGATAACCCCTGGCGATCTGGCGCAAGTAGACCAGCTCTACCCCAATGAAGGAGAACCTAATTGGCAAGGTCGTCGAATGCCTAATGCTCAAACTAAAACATCTGCTAGGGATAGATTTCTCCGCTTGCAGGCAGATCTCTGGTTCTTTTCAGTGGCCCATGCGGCTCAGGGGGTAATTGATTTTCTCTCTTTTGCCGCCTCGCCTGTGCAACAGCAACAACTTGCGGCTGGGGCAGTTTTCTTTCCTGATGCGAATCGTTTAGTTGGCAATTCAGGATTTGATTCTCGTCTGCAAGCTTGGGACAAATTTCCTCAGGATTTGGAATGGCATCCGATGGCATATTCGGTTTGCGATGGTACTCACTGCATTATTGATGAAATTTCTCAGGTTTTACAAGCAGCTTCTGAGAAGACTAAGGTCATTCCTGCTTTGGCAGGTGTTTGGGGTGATGAGTTTCGAGAACATCCGAGATTAGAAGTCCAAATGGATGCGCTGCGTAAATCTTTACCGGAACTAAAATCTGTAAGTCATTTTGCCTATTCTTGGCAAGAGCCCGAAATAGATCGCCAAAGAAAATTCTGTAAGGTGCAATAATTTTTTTGACTTTTGAATAATTTTTGCTATCATGAACAACAGTGCAATTCATGCGGATGTGGCGGAATTGGTAGACGCGCTAGATTTAGGTTCTAGTGTCTCACGGCGTAAGAGTTCGAGTCTCTTCATCCGCATTCAACCTGAAAGTAGTAAGTAATCAGCTGTCTTTCTTGCATAACTAAATAAAGCTAACCAATGTATCTTAAAAGTGTCGAACTAGGGATCTGGTTAGCTTTAGTGTTTTTTTGGTTTAATGTTTTGTGATCTGAAAGCTTGTAGTGCTCAAGAAGGTGTTAAATTTATACAGTAGCCCATTGCTGTTTCTCAAGATAAAAAAACAATACTCATCAAATGAAAAATACTAGTGATCTCCATGTTATTGAAAATCGACCTTTGCTAAGTCCTGCCTTTATCAAGTCCGAATTTTCTCTGACAGAAACAGCAGCTACTTTAGTGTCCCAGACTCGCGATCGCGTTCGCAATATCCTCTCAGGTGAAGACCAAAGACTATTAGTTGTTGTTGGCCCCTGCTCAATTCATGATGTCCCGGCAGCAATGGAATATGGTCAAAGACTGACTAGTTTGCGAGAAGAGTTGCAAGGAGAATTAGAAATTTTGATGCGGGTTTATTTTGAAAAGCCCAGAACAACTATTGGATGGAAGGGCTTAATTAATGACCCCCATCTTGATAATAGCTATGATATTAATACAGGATTAAAATTAGCTCGTAAATTATTACTAGATTTAGCCCATATTAATCTTCCTTCCGCCACAGAATTACTAGATCCGATTACACCTCAATATATTGCGGATCTCATTTCTTGGACGGCGATCGGCGCGAGAACCACCGAAAGTCAGATTCATCGTCAAATGGCTTCTGGGTTATCGATGCCTGTAGGTTATAAAAACGGAACCGATGGCAGTCTCAAAGCTGCAATCAATGCCATGTTGGCCGCTAGAACTTCCCATCATTTTTTGGGAATTAGCAATGATGGTCTAGCCAGTATTGTGAAAACCACAGGTAATCCTGATGGTCATTTAGTGCTTCGTGGGGGCTCTGGCTCACCCAACTATTACCAAGAAGATGTGGCAAATGCTGCTGTTGCATTAAAAAATAAAGCTTTAAATCATCGTTTAATCATAGATTGTAGTCACGGAAATAGTAACAAGGATTATGCCCGTCAACCTGTAGTTCTAGATAATATTGCTCAACAAGTTGAGTCGGGCAATGAAAATATTATGGGAGTAATGATTGAAAGTCATCTCATTGCCGGCAATCAATCATTAGGAAGCGATGCGGCTTCTTTAGTTTATGGTCAAAGCATTACAGATGCTTGTGTGGACTGGGAAACAACCAAGAAAATGTTGCGTTCCCTGGCAAAATCTGTGGCCACAGGTAGACCTCAAGTTAAAGAAAATCAAGTTCCGATCGCTGCTGGTTAGTAAGCTCTAACACCTAATACCTAACACCTAATCTCCTCAACTAAAATGACAGGGATTGTACTGGTTTCGATAACAGCTTGAGATACCGAACCAATTAGAACTTTTTCCCAAGGTTGATGTCCTCGTTTGCCCATAATAATGTCAGTAACTTGATATTCATTAGCCAGACGAATAATCTCTTCGGGAATCGAACCTGTCATAGTGAGAAATTGATGGGGAATATCCAAGAGTAACTGGGAAGTAAGTTGCTGTAATCGAAGAATGTCTGATTCGGAAGAAGTATTGGTCAGATGAATCACGATCGCTTCTCCATTGCTTCTTCTGGCGAGATCTGCCACTTTAGTTAAAACGCAAACCGCTAAATCGGAAGTATCGATCGCGGCTAAGAAAATAGTTGGGGTTGCGATCTCAGTTTTGGTCGGGTCTACAGGATCTTGGGTTAATAGTTTAGGGGCAAAGGTGGGAATCGCCCAAGCTCCTAGCGGTGCGGTAATTAAGATTGAAAGTGCTGCTACTGCTAAGATAATCTCACCTCCTGGGATGCCCTGACTAAGGGGGATGCCCCCAATTGCAGCTTGGACTGTTGCTTTGGCAGAATTGCCGGGTAATAAAAATAATTTCTCGCGCCAATTCCAATTACTGCCCACTGTTGCGCCATACCAACCAATAGTGCGTCCACAGATTAGACCAAAAGCCAGTAATAAAATGCCTGGTAAGAAAATATTTTCTAAGACTTTGAGTTGAATAGTTGCGCCCATAAGCACAAATAAGAGAATTTCTGCCACAATCCAGAGATGATTGAATTCCCCTCGCAATCTTCTGGCCAAAGGGGGACTAAATTCAATGAGGAAAAATCCCAGAGCCATTGCTGCTAAATAACCAGAAAAATAGGGTAACTGCTCAGCTAAAACAATAATCAATAAAGCAAGACTCGCAGTAATTAAGGTATCTTGAACGGTGTTTTGGGTCCATTGTTGTTGAATTGTGAGCCAAAATATGAGCTTTGCTCCCAAATAGCCAATGATCACTCCTAAAATAATTTGACTGATCACCTGCCAAGGCAACAACCACAGGGCATTACTATCGATCGCCGACTGAGACAAAAAATTGAGCAACAAACTAAATAGCAGTAAGACAAAAACATCTGATAAAGCACTTCCTGTCAGAATCGCATCGGCAATTCCTTTGCGGGTTCCCCAGCCCAAACTCTTGAGTCGTAGCATTCCTGGGACGATTACTGCTGGAGATTCGGCACTGACAACGCAACCCAATAATAACCCTGTTAGGAAATCAAACTGAAACAGCCAGATTGCGGCCAAGGCAATCATCAAAGCTTCTGCGATCGCAGGTAACACGCCCAATCTCAGAGCTACATTACCTTGTTTCAGCAATTTATCGCGATCTAAACCTAATCCTGCCCGCATTAGAATGACCATAACTGCCATGGTGCGTAGATCATCAGCAAGTTCTAACACAGAAGGCGCGGTCGCATTACTGACTTCAGAGCCCAATAAAATCCCGACAATAATCATGCCCATCAGAGGTGGAGCCCCCATTCTGCGAGCTAATTGACCACCGAAAAATCCCAGTAATAAGATCAAGATGATACTAAGGAGAAAGCCGATTTGCATTATTAAGATAGGTGTTAGGTGTTAGGTTTTAGGTTTTGGGTTAGGTGCTAGGTTTTAGGCGTTAGGTTTTGGGTTAAAAAAATTCTATTTTGATTTGAATTGGAGAATATAGTACTACATACTTTGTTTAGGACATTGGTAAAAGCTCAAGCCTATCTATTGCTAAATTTATCGTTTTTCGGGATTTCCCTAACACCTAACACCCAATACCTAAAACCTTTTCCCAAAAGAATGACTATAAATTAACTACTAACCCTTAATAAAGAACCGCTGTCTCCCTTAAAGACTTCAATTCTAGTTTGAAAAGCCTCCTTAAATTGGGGCATATGAGTAACGGCGAGGATACAGGAAAAATCAGATGCGATCGCATTAATCGCAGCAATTAATCGATTGCAACCTTCCGGATCTTGGGTTCCAAAACCTTCATCTACAATTAACATTTTTAAGGAAGTTCCCGATCGCTGTGCCAATAGTCTTGCTAAGGCTAAACGAATAGAAAAATTGATCCGAAAAGCTTCTCCTCCTGAATAGGTTTCGTAGGAACGAGTCCCTTGGGCATCGGCGATTAAAATATCCAGAGTATCTATCAGTTTAGTATTTTTCTTAGAAGTGTTTTTACTCGCTTTTTGTGTGACAAATTGGACATGAAATTGATTTCCTGTCAGGCGAGCTAAGATCTGATTGGTCTCGGCTTCAAGTTGGGGCAAAATATTTTCGATGGTTAGAGCTTGAATGCCATTTTTACCAAAAGCTTGGGCTAATTCTTGATAGATAAGATATTTTCTTTTGGTTGCTTGCAGTTCCTGGCTAGCTGCTTGATATTGAATTTTCAGATTATCGATCTGGGCGATCGATTCTTTGAGTCGGCCACTGTGACTAATCAGTCGATCCAATTCCTGACGACCCTGGTGGATTTGCTGTTCTAGTTGTTGAATTTCGCTACGATAATCATTAATCTTTTCTTTTTGCTCTAGATAATTATCCAGTTGTTTTTGACTAGCAGCTGTATCTTGAGTTCTCACTGCAAAAAGTTGAGCTAACTCCTGTTCTTTGGTTTGTAGTTGAGGGTATTTTTCCTGGGCTTTTTTGAGTTCTTGATATTGCAAATTATAATTATGAGCTGTTCTTAGAGAATCCAATAATTTTTGATGCTGCGTATTGTTATAGCCTAAATCAGCTATTTCTTGGGCAACTTGATCTATTTGTTTTTTGATCACAGAATCAACCTCTAAACTGGCAATTTCCTGGGTCAAAGCAGTAATTTTGGCGACCAACTGAGGTTTTTGTTGACTCAGCTTAGCTTGTCTTTTTTGAGCATCTTCGATTTTTGCCTGTTTAATTTCTGCCCAGCGCCAACGATCTACTTCTCCTCGGATTAAGGCATGGGTTTGTTCATCATATTTAAGGTGAGTGAGTTCTCCTTCCAATTGTTGAAGATGTACTTGTAAATTAGAGGCAAACTCTCCTGTAGACAAAGATTGTTCTAGAGCTGTTTTTTCACTTTCAATTTTTTCTAATTGTTCATAAATATCTTCTGTCGCTTCTAGCTGAGCTTCTAAATGTCCTAGTTCCTGTCGTAATTGGTCGTAGTCTGAAAGTTCTTGAGAGATGTTTTTATATTCTGTGCGGAGTAGTTGTAATTCTTTTTCGCAGGTAGCTAATTGCTCACGAATTGTCCAAATCTGCTCTTGAGTAATTTTTTGCTCTTTTTGAGTTTTTTCAACGACATGGTTGCGATGTTGGTCATCCAAATTTTGTTCACAAAGGGGGCAAATAGCATCGGGGACTACCAACATATCTAGTTTTTGCTGTAATTCTTGCCATTGTTTTTCGTATCTTCGTTGGTTCTCTTGGAGTTTTTCTTGGAAATGTCTTCTTTCTGTGCCTTTTTCTTCTAGCCTTTTTTGATAAACCTTTTTCTTGTCCAGACTCACAATCTGGGCATCAGCTGTTAAAACCGCTTGTCGCATTTGGGGAACTTGGGCAATTTGAGTTTCTAATTGATGTACTGATAGCCGCAGTTGTTCTAATTTAGCACTTAAAGTAGCTTTGGTCTTGGCGATTTCTGTTTCCAAATTTTGCTTTTGTTTGAGCAGAGGAGAAATATGTTTTTGTAATTTATCCAGCTCTTTTAATTTGCGACGACTGCGATCCAAATTTTCTAGCGCAGAGGCGACTTCATCAGCCTGGGCAAAAATATGATTAATTTCTTGTTCTTGTTGTTCAATATTTTCTAAACGAGTTTGAATCTGCTTGGTTTCTAAATTTAGTTCGTTTTTTTGTCGTAATAATTGTTGTTCTAAACTTTGTTGCTGCTCTCGCGATCGCTGATAAATCTCAAATTTCTGAGCAAAATCTTTTTCTGCTTGTTGCCAATGCAATAATTGCTCATAGTTAGCGACTATCTTCTCTTCGGCCTCTAATAAGTGAGCTAACTCTTTTTGTTGTGCTTGAATTGCCAAAATATCTTTTTGCAAGCGATCGCAATCTTGAGTCAAATTCTGATGTTGTTTTTGTTGCCAAGTCATTTGTTGTTCCCAGGCTTGGCGTTGATGCTCAATAGTTTGTAGCTTTTCTAGGCGATCGCGATTTGTATTTTGGACTTTCTGAGATTCTTTTAATGTCTTTTCGACATCAGCTAGTTCTTGTTGAATAGATTTTTGCTTATCAATTTCGAGTTGCAAAGGGGATAAACTCTGTTCAATTTGGGCAACTTTTCCTTTTTGTTCCTTAGCCAAATCTTTGGCTTTAGTGGCCAACTCTTCATAGCGATCCAATTTTAATAGGTCCGCTAGAATCTGCTTGCGATCGCTGGGTCGACGCAGCATAAACTCATCAGCTCTGCCCTGACGTAAATAAGCTGAATTGATAAAGGTTTCATAATCTAATTTAATACAAGAGATAATTTCCTTTTGAGTCGCCTTGATGCCCTTAGCGGTTAGAGAACGAAATCTTCCTGAATTAGTTGCCACCTGAAATTCTAAGGCCCCACTCCTGCCCCGAGGACGGGAACGAATAATGCGATAAGTTTGCTCGTTACAAATAAAGTCAAAATCTACTCGAACATTTTTCTCTCCGCCATGGATCACATCATCTTCTGTAGCAGCACGAGTTTTGCCCCATACCACCCAAGTAATGGCTTCTAGTAAAGAAGATTTACCTGCACCATTGGCTCCACAAATACAAGCAGTATGCAAGCCACGAAAATCTAGGGTGGTTTCGCGATAACTTAGAAAATTTTTTAACGTCAGTTGTAGCGGAATCATTCAGTTGTGAATTAGCTAGAGATCAGACAAAATGCCTGTGTCTGTTGGCATTGACTTTCAGTCTAGAATTGCTAATTAAGTAATTCCTGCTTTGGTAACGATTATGTTACAAAAATTCATAAACATTGAAGAGTTTTGACCAGGACTTCGTTCTTGAAGGCAGAGGGCAGCGGTGCGACCCCGCGCCTTTGTAAGGCGCTAGGGAACGCGCACCAAGAGAGAAGGCAGAAGGCAGAAGGAGATAATTTACTTCCTCCTTATGACTTCGTTTGACAGCAGCCCTGAAGGGCATCGCGAGCTACAAGGGCAGAAGGACTTGATTTTGGAGCTAAGTATCCAATAGGAACGTGAGTTCGATGAGTACAAAATTTACTAGTTCTGAATAGGGACTTAGGGATTTGGGGCTCTAGGGAAAAGCCTATTACTTCGTTGTTCAACTTGGAAAATTTAATCAAAAGGAAGGGGCGATTAGCTAATCACCCCTTCGAGAAATAAATAATATGTTGTGCGCAAATTTCAATAATTGCAGAAAAGAATTGGAATGCTTATCTTTTTGCGATCGCTGTATCTATAGCGACAATTTTAGATTGTAGTTTCCCAGGAATATATTCTCGGTTGAACTTTTTAATTGAGCAGTATAGGGGTAATATTTTTCCTTTGCCTCGATGAGAATTATTGATATCTTCATAGGCTAAGTTGCTATAGGGAGTATTGTATCTAAAAGGAGAATTTGGGACCTTAGCGTTACTCTGAAATTTCTGAGCTTGAGAAGAATTTTGGTTTATTACAGATATCTTATTCATAATCTAACTTACTGGTGTGTTTATCTATCCAAATTAGATTTATATCTGTTTGCCTGTTGTGATCGTAATCAGTGAGTCTGTTGTTGGCATCGAAAATTCATGGCAGCTTGAAATTATGGGATGTGATTATGAATTTAGGATTAAGGGCCAGAGCAACTGAAATCTCACTAGTGGACGCGGGCGTGAATAAGCTATCTATCAACGAAGGACAAAAAGCTGATGTATCAAGACTTATTACTTATTACTTTCGCGCAGCGGTACTAGGTAACTTTCAGAGAAAGGCTTCAGGCTAAAGCATGCAAAAGCGATGAGTAACAAATGTTTTAATGTTTAATGCTCAATGTTTTGTGATAGTGTTGGGTCGCTAGCCGGTTCTAATGGGGAGCATCCATTAGAGTTAATGGGGAAAGTTTGGTGCAAATCCAACGCTGTCCCGCAACTGTGATCGAGGGAAATTCCTCTAAGCCAGAACGCCCGCCGACAAATTAGCGCCAACATGACTTAAAATCTGCGAGGTACAGATAATGTTACAGAAAAAAATAAGGGCAATCGCTTTTATTTGCGCCAGTCTGCCAATTATGAGTTTTATTGTGGGCATCAATCCCGCTCAAGCTCACCACCCCCTCGGCGGTAGAACTCCTGCCACTTTTATTGAAGGCTTCCTTTCAGGACTTGGACATCCCATCATCGGCTTAGATCATTTTGCATTTGTCGTCGCTATTGGCTTAATTGCTGTTTTGACTGCCAAACGTGGGCTTCTGCTTCCGATCACCTTTAGTCTGGCAACGGCTTTGGGCACTGTAATTCATCTTTCCAGTATTGATTTACCTGCTCCAGAATTAATCATTTCTGTTTCTGTATTTACGATTGGTCTGGCTTTGGCAATGAATCGCCAATTCAATCTATTGCTTTTAATACTGCTAGGTGCGATCGCCGGTCTATTTCACGGATATGCCTACGGTGAGTCAATTTTTGGGGCGGAAACTACTCCTGTGGCTGCTTATTTATTGGGCTTTGCCTCGATTCAAATATTGATTAGCGCGATCTCATTTTATGTAGGAAAATTAGCTGTTAATCAAGTAAATGACTCCTCAAGTCTTTATTTGCGGTTTGCAGGTTTCACCATCGCAGGCATTGGTTTAACCTTTCTCTCCAACGCAATCCTTGGTTAATGGATAGTTGGGCAATACTTCTCGCTTAGGGAAATAGGGATGTAGGGAATTAGGGAAATCTAGCTATTATTATTCCCCAAACCCCTAAAACCCCAAATCCCAAATCGTTAGGTTTTTAAAGTCAATCTTTAAACGAGAA
>NZ_ALVZ01000143.1 GCF_000332055.1 Xenococcus sp. PCC 7305
GTTCTAAAGTGTAATGGGAGCATCTCGCGCCAAGAGGTGCGACCCCGCGGAATTGGAAATCCGCAAGGGAACGCGCACCTAGCAAAGACGCAAAGGGAATTAAAAATCATCTTACGTCTATGAACGCAAGTTAGTATAATTTTCTAACTTGTTCTTTATATTTGAAATTCAAGGTAGTAATCAGTAGAGTATACTTAAAGTTTTTTAAAAAAATATCAGTAAATACTCTTGATTTTTTGTCCTGGCGCCAATAATTATACTTACGTAATTTTACTTAAATAAGTCATCCAAGCATTTCGTCAAAGAAAGCAAAAGTTTTACATGGTGAATATTAATAACAAATGAATCGAACAAAATACGAGCAAGATTATTATCAATGGACTCAAGCAATGGTCAAGGCATTACGAGCAAGAGATTATTCGAGCCTAGATTGGGATAATTTAATTGATGAAATTGATGACATGGGCAAAAGTCAGAAACGTGCTATTGAAAGTTTATTGATGCGTCTGACTGAACATTTATTGAAATTGAAGTATTGGAAAAAAGAAAAGTCCAGAAATGCTAAACACTGGCGTGCTGAAGTGGTTAATTTTCGGGTTTCTTGAGGAATATGGGTTGCTGCTTCGCCGATCAATTCTAAATTTCTCAGGGTTGCATCGTAGTAGGGATCATTGTTAATGAAGGTTTCTTGGTCGAGGTTTTTGGTGTAACGTAAGACTTTCTGGGCAAAGCGAATCATGTCATCTATATAAAACCGCCATTCTCTTTGGGGTATATTTTTAGACATCAATCTTTTCTGCATCGATGTAGGGTTGCAATTCAGGGCGAAGAGATGTTTCTGTGATCAGATCGACGGGGCAGTTAAGAAGATCTTCGAGGTAGAACAAGACACCAAAATATTTTTTAGAGTCGGCTTTTCCTTGAAAGGTAATTAGTATATCGATATCACTTTTTTCGGTGGCAGTATCTCTAGCAGTAGAGCCGAATAGGGCAAGTTTTGTGACTCCATATTTTTCTTGAAGTAGGGTTTTACTTTTGGTGAGGAGTTCTAGGGCTTGTTGTTTTTTCATCGGAACGACGAGAGAAACAGATGGGAAAAAAAGCTTTAGTCTATTGTGTTATTCTGCTGATTAGCTTAACATAAACTGTATCTTCCCAAGTAGGTACAGATTTATACTTACAGAATCTCTTGGTATCTGAGCGATCGCGTTACTGATTAGTAGCGATCTCATTTCTTCGATGCAATAGAGGACTCGAGATCGCCACTACTATAGATTTCTTCTCCAGTCTTCTAGAATTTGGGGTGAAATGTGTTTCTTTCTTTGTTCGATTAAAGCATCCGCCATTGTAATTACCCATGAGCTCAAGGGTAATATTTTTCTAGCCATTCCCATTCATCTAACCAGTGAAAATCAATAAGTGCTGTGGCATCGAGAATTGCCCCATTAAGCGATCGCATAAACCTCAGCTTCTTGACGATTTTTTCGTAATTCTTCAATTGTCATATCGAGAAGTTCTGCTGCTTTCATTTCAGAGATTTTAGCTAAGGGAAGAGCCTGCCAGACCAGGTCGTAATAACGTTCATTTTCTGGGAATTCTTCTGGGTTTAAAGCTGGTGGTAATTCAGAGTTTTTTAGAGAAGAACCATGCTGACGTTTGTAGGTCGCACAAATTTTGGCTTTTTCCTCAATGTTGGCGCATTTCCTAATCCTAAACGGTGGCGAAATTGATTCGCGATCGCAGAAATGCGTTTTTCATGTCCTATGAGCTGATAGCAAGGTGTGCTTTCAGGAGCATAGGGTGGTAGTCCAACAGCTTGTTCTAAAGAGTTGTAAGTTTTGAGTTCTCGTAAAACTTGAGTGGCAAACTGAGGTTTTTTGTGAAAGGATACAGGGGCGCGAAATTTGAAGTTGGGTAAACCTGATTTCTCAATGCATAGTAAATCGTCGAGTTTAACGTCTAAAGCTTTTGCCAGAGCAGATAGAGTTTTACTATCGGCAAGAGTTTTGGCTTTTTCGTAATTGTTGATGCTTTGGCGAGTTATGCCTACTATTGTGGCGAGTTTCTCCTGAGACAAATGCATTCCTTTGCGATAGCGAATTAGGTTTTTGGCAATAGTCTCTTTCATCGTAAGAATTAATGTCAAAATTGTTGGTTTATTTTATCCCTAATTATACTAAAAATGTAAAATTGCTTTGACATTAGGAAGTATTATGAGTAACTAGTATATCCAATTACTACAAGAATTTCCCCCACGTACTATTACTAATGAGAAACAATTACTTTGAGAAGTTAAACTATTTATATATGATCATGATTAGGACTTACGCAAAATAAAATATAATTATCTTGAGCCTTATCCCTTAAATTATTAATAAAAGCCATCAATGCAACTGGGGGACTAGCCCCCCAGACCCCCGATTGGGGCCGGGACGCCGCCCCCAAACCCCTTGCGTAAGGATTAACTAATGAGTAGGAAAATTGGGGAGCGTCTTGGTGGTTGTTTAATGTTCTAGATAGGAATTGTAATTTCTTAAAACATATCTCTAAAATATCTTTCAATCCAATTTATATGAGACATCTGCGTAAGTCCTAATGATCTAACTTTACAATTAGATAACAAGCCAATTCCAGAGCCTAAGTATAAGCCTGTAATCTATCAGGCTATTGTATAAATGCATTATTTAAGTTTTTAACTAAAGCTTTATCTGATAATTATGTTAGAAATAAACAAAAACTATTTATTAGACAATAATCAAAAACCCATTGCGGTTCAGATTCCTATTGCTGAATTTGAGAAGATTGAGGAAATCTTAGAAGACTATGGATTAGCTCAACTCATGGACGAGACAAAAGATGATAAAACTTTAAACAAACAAGAAGCATTAAACTATTTAGCATCCTTGAAGGCTGATAATGTGGAAAGTTGAATATACCAAAAGATTTTTAAAAGAATTAGCTTCTTTGCCCGAAGATACTCAAGTTCGCATCGAGTCAATTGTTTTCAATGAACTGGAATCAGAGAATCCTTTTGATTTGGGATATCTAAAGAAGATGAAAGGCTATCAGGATAAGTATAAAATCAGAGTTGGCAACTATAGAGTTGGTTTAACCATCCACAAGCAAAGGCAAACTATAATTTGCCAACGAGTTGCTCACCGCAGAGAGATTTATCAAATTTTCCCCTAGTATTTGCGATCAACGAAGCTGGCACTGCGCGATCGCATTTTTTAGTAAAATAGAAACTAAGAATAGGCGATCGCGCTTAGGAATAAGATTATCGAGATTGAGAAATAAGTGACTAATATTACTATTCCATCAGAAACAATAGCTCAATTCTGCCAGCGTTATCATATCCAAAAATTGTCCTTTTTTGGTTCTGTTTTGCGTGATGATTTTTCTCCTGAGAGTGATATCGATATCCTGGTTGAGTTTGACCCGCAACATGTACCAGGGTTAATTCGTTTATCAGCAATGGAACAAGAATTATCTGGGATTTTCCAACATAAAGTTGATTTACGCACACCTGAAGATTTGAGTTCTTATTTTCGTCAAGAAGTTATAGATTCAGCTCTTATTCAATATGCCGCTTCAATTACAATAAGCTGAAAGTTTTATCTAAGCTTAGTAATTGCAAAGAAATGTTTTTGAAATTATTAAGAAATATATTGACTTGAATATTTATAACTAAATTATGTACTAATTTTAAAGTAATTGACATTCGACTTTTAAAGTAACACTTATCAAGTAAATGAGGAAAAAATATGAATGTGGAAAACGCAATTGAACCAGATTCTCAAACAGCCGCCTTGGAGTTCCTTAAGAAACTTGCTCCTGATGAATCATTCGTTATGGTAAATCTTTTGAAATTTAAAGAAAATGCTGAATATAAGGAAGGTTCTAAGTATAAAGAGGAAAAAGCTATCTCTGGGGCAGAAGCTTATCAAAAATACTTGGATGAAGTAATTGGTTTCGTTCAAAAATCAGGGAAGGATGTACAAGTGCTGAGTGATAGTAAAGTTTTTGGTCTTTTACTGGGCAAAGTTGAAGAGCTTTGGGATCGTGTTGTATTAGTAAGATATGGTTCTGTGAAAGTTTTTCAAGAACTAACTCAATCGAAACCTTTTCTAGACGCTCAAGAACACAGATTAGCAGGTCTCGCTGGTCAACTAAATATTGGAACAAAAGCTAGTTCATAAAATAAGTGTCTTATCGTTGGTGATCGCATGTCTTCGATGTAACAACAACTGGGAATTTGCGATCGCTGAAACAAGTGAAATTATTGAAATGAAGAAAGTTTTCATTAGATAGATAATAATTATCGGCGTTGCTGATTTAAAACATGAAAGAATTTTGGACTAATCTTCTTTGCTTCTTTCTTTGCGTCTTTGCGCCTTTGCGCGAAACGAATTCATA
>NZ_ALVZ01000144.1 GCF_000332055.1 Xenococcus sp. PCC 7305
AATCCAGATATGAATTCGTTTCGCGCAAAGGCGCAAAGACGCAAAGAAAGAAGCAAAGAAGATTAGTCCAAAATTCTTTCATGTTTTAAATCAGCAACGCCATTGTTAAACTTTGGCAATGTTATTTTTATGTCACGGATGGCTGGAAAGTTTATCCTGGATTTATTCCCGATGGTGACCAAATTATCTGTAAAACATACATGACTAGAGTTGAGGGTGAAAACACTAGGTTAAGACATTATCTAGCTAGATTACATCGCAAGACTCTTTGTTATTCAAAATCAGAGGTAATGCTAAGACACTCAATTAAGCTATTGATACATTATCTGAAATTTGGTGATGTTCCTGTTCCTTATCGTTTCCTATCTTGATTCAGCAACGCCAGAATAACAAAGTCAAATATTATCATGTAGCTAATAGCCCGATTCCCCTAGTCAGTGCAGTTGTCGATGCAGCTTATGTTATCAAAGCACTTCAGGATAGCTAAGGTGATCCCTCAAAATATTTTTTGAGCAGATTTACCAATGAATCTGTCGAGAGGATTCGCGAATCGCCTCCACAACTCACTATCGCTCCTATCTCCCTGCCTTCAAAGGCAAAGCCTGGCATAGCGTTTCTCAAGATTGATGAGGTACATTTTCCGATTCCCTATCCCCGAAAGTAGAATCTTATGTATCTTACTAATTCAAGAAAAGCTGTAAACAATATTAAAAGACAGGATCAATATTTGATTAAGTGAATCATTAACTTTTACTATGGTTACAAAACACCCATAGTTTCCGTAATGTCACAATTAACCCTTAATCTGATTGAAGGTTCTGTTAAATTCAATTTTTCACCCGAAGCCGCTCGTAACTTGCAACAAGAAATCGCTACCCTTGTAGAAAGTCTCAAGCTTGCTGCTGCTCATGGTAATCCTAGAGAAGGCCGCCCGAAACCTCGTCCCGCAATGGAATATCAACATACTGGAGAAGTATTTCTAGAAGTTTTTTGTAATCCAAATATTTATCCTAGTCCCTATGCAGCCAAAGTCCTCTTGACCTTGAGAGACGATCGCATTCGCTTAACGAGTGAAGCTGAACTTACTAGATTAATTGAAGATATTAATCAATATCTTGAAAGTTGATAAATAATAATGAGTGATCAATTACCAGAATCCCTAGAAAACTTGATCAGTCTGCTGGCAGAAAGTATGACTGATCCAGACGACACTGGTAATAATGACTCTCAAAACAAAATTGAGCAGGCAGAGAAAAACAACATATCCATTTCAGAATTATCCGAAAATCTATCTTTGCTATCAGAAAATCATGCCGCTGCACCGGAAAAGACGGAAATCAAGCAAGAAAATGAAATTACAGCAGAAAAGATCGAAGATAATAGTAATAATATAAATTCAGAAGGGAGTTTGACCTCTACTGAACCTAGTTTACTTTTAAAAGAAGAGGTATTAGACCAAAGTTCGGGCGGTCAATATTCTGATGAAACCCCAGAACTACGACCTCAGAAGGAAGAAGTAGATAATCTTCTGCCCTCTGCCCTCTCTCTTGGTAAGCGTTCCCTTGCGCCTGACGGCGGTGCGGGGTCTCTGCCTTCAAATACGACAAAAGACTTTCTGCAACAGCCAGAGAATCCAGAAGCTATTTTGTTGCAGGATTGGATTAACACCAAGGAGCGGCAAATAGACGATTTGGCCGCATCGATGAACAATATAATTCCCTTGATTGTGGAATTATTGAGCATTAAAACTAATAATTCGCGAGAAGCAATTTTACAAGCTGTCGTGCCCATTATCGATCAAATCATTGAGGAACGCTCAACTCAAGATAATCAGGGTATGGCAGCTGCGATCGCAAAAATTCTGCCCAATGCCATTAGTCAAGAGATTCAAAGCCAGCCCCAATCTATTGCCAAAGCGATCGCACCAGAGGTAGCCCTGTCAATTGAAGAACAAATTGTCATTGACGAAGACGCTATTTCCCGTGCTTTGGGTTCAGAAATGGGTAAAGCGATTAAAGCCCAAATTGAACTCGAAAGAGATGCCATGGTGGATGCACTCTATCCTGTGATTGGCAGCACGATTTCTAAGTATATGGCGGAAGTTGTGCAGTCAATCAACGAAAAAATCGAAGAAACTTTGAGTCCCAAAGGAGTTTCCCGCAAAATTCGCGCCAAAATGCAAGGAGTTTCTGAGGCGGAATTGATTTTTAAAGAAGCTATTGGCTATAGTGTCAGGGCAATTTTTTTGATTGATAAGGCTTCTGGCCTGGTCATTCAGGAAGTGCAACCCAATACCGAAGATCTTTTAGACTCAGACATGATTGCAGGTATGCTCACCGCAATCCGTAGTTTTGCCAATGATTGCATGGCTTCTGGGTCAGAATTGGATGAAATTGATTATGGGAATTTTCGCATTCTGCTCGAAACCGCAGGTTATTGTTATCTAGCCGTAGTGGTGAAAGGGGAACCAGAACCCCAATTTCGCGATCGCATTCGCCAAACTTTCAGTCAGATAATTCTCAAACATGGCAAGCAGATCGAAAATTATCATGGAGACCCCGAAACTGTTTCTCCCCAAATTCAACCTTTATTGGAAACCTTAGTTGATTCCCAAGATGAATCAGAACGCTCCTCAAAACGACCCACGACGCTGATCTGGCTAGTTGCTATCCTGCTTAGTGGTATTTTAATTCCTTGGGGCATCATTCAATATCGAGCCAAAACCGCCCAACGCATTGAGCAGGAGACCGCGATCGCCCTTGATAGCAATCCCCAACTATCTATTTACCGTCTAACGCCCCAGGTCAAGGGAGGCAGATTAAGCCTAACGGGGAAAGTCCCCAGTAGCTATTTTCGAGAATTAGCCGAACAAACAACCGAAGAGATTGCTACCACTAAGAAATTACAACTAGATAATCAGATTATTGCGGTTGAAACCATTCGGGACCCTGGTTTGACGGCGCAAGAAATTGCTAGAACCACCGAGATTTTTAATCAACGTTCCCGAATTGCGATCGCAACTAGTTATGCCGATAATACAGTCACCATCGAAGGCTTTATCTTAGATGCCAGGGCGCGGCAAGTTATCGCCGCTACTTTCGGAGAAATCCCTGGTGTAGCACAAATCATCTTCTTGACTCAAAATCAATTACCAAGCCTAGAAAAACGTATTTATTTTGAATCTGGAGGATTAAAGTTTAGATCTGTCGAAGATTCTAGTAGAATTGACTCTATAAAACAATTTTTAGATCAATATCCCCTAATTCACTTAAGAATTATTGGCCATAGTGATCCTTCAGGTTCGAAAAGTATCAATCAAAAATTAGGATTAGACAGAGCGCAGCTTGTTCGTCAAATGGCGATCGCCAAACAGGTTGATCCCCAAAGATTACAAATTGCCTCTAGTTTAGAATTGCCTCCAAACATGCCGCAAGGTCAACCTTTGTGGTTAAGTCGTTGTGTCAGATTTGAAGCTTTTATTCCTGGGAAAGATATTATTAAATAATATTTAAGTATTTAAACTAATGGCGGTAATTTCCAAAAAGATCTGTTTACTAGGTGATTTTAGCGTCGGCAAGACTAGCTTAATAAGGCGTTTTATTGAAGGAAAATTTAGTGACCAATATCTAACTACAGTAGGAGTCAAAATATCCCGAAAATCTTTGAAGTTAGATGCTCTTGAACAAACTATTAACTTTATCCTCTGGGATATTGAAGGACAAACCAAGTTTCAGTCGATTACTCCCAGCTATCTTCAAGGCTCAACTGGAGTTATTATTGTTGGGGATCTGACTCGCCCTGAAACCCTCAGCAGTTTACAAAAGCACCTTGAGCTTTTTCTCCAGATAAATCCTCAAGGCATTGCCGTTGTTGCTTTGAATAAAACCGATCTTGTAGCTCCCGAAAAGCTTAGTAAATTACTTGAACAATATAGTTTTAGTAATCAGACAGAGGTTCTCGCTAGCTATGGAACTTCAGCCAAATCAGGCAATTGTGTTAATGAAATGTTTCAGCAACTTGCTCAATCTATTCTTGCTTAAACATCAGTTCGACGAAATTTTCCTTTTGATTATACTTCCCAAGTTGAACAACGAAGTAATAGGCTTTTCCCTAAATCCCCAAATCCCCAAATCCCTAAGTCCCTATTCAGAACTAGTAAATTTTGTGCTCATCGAACTCACGTATGATTTAAGTTAGTTAGCGGTACTTAAACAATTAACAAAGTAAATATACAATGCTCAAAAGGATTGAAGACAATTGATCCTATTCTACTTACCGACAGCTAATCGCGAAGAGATTGTAATTATTAAAAGCGATCGCCAAAAGTAAAGTGTAATAAGCTACCTCCTTCATTATTCAAGCCAAACTCCAAGCGCATCCGACCGATTATAGAAGTGGCACTCAAACCCAAACCATAGCCTAAACCATCACCAAATTTTTCTCTAGCATCAGCAGGATTTCCATCAACACCATCAGCAGTAGCGAGATCATTACCATAATCCACAAATAAACTTCCTCCCAGACCAACATCTTGCTTTAATATCCTCAAGGCGGCGATCGGAAACCGATATTCGGCTGTCGCTTTGACAAAACTACGACTCGTTCCCACTTCGCCTTTTTCGAAGCCGCGAATTGTCTGAGTACCGCCCAAGACAAAGGCTTGATAGGAAGGAACATCGCCGATAAAAGTACCACCTTGCAAATTGAGAATTAAGGTACGAGGCCCTTCGGTAAACCCAAATAGATTTAGAGGGATAAATTGACTAAAATTGGTCGCGAGGCGATTGTAAACAATTTGGGCATCCCCAATGGGAATCGATTGACTTGATCCAAAACGCAATCGAGAACCGCGAGTCGGCTCATTAGAATTATCAGTAGTCTCAAACAATAGAGCAGCATCGAGTGTTAACAATGTATCCTGGCCATCCTCACTAAAAGTTAGGGAGTTTCCCAACTCATCTTCAGGGCTAATATTATTGGTAAATGCAGCATCGCGAATCGAAACTTTTTGATAATTAACGCCGAAAGACCCATCAAGATTAGTTGCTAGGGGTTGGGCATATTGCAGTCCACCACCAAAACGATTTACCCAAGGAACATTACCATTAGCCAAATCAACATCTTCCTCCCCGTTTTCATAGGCAGGACTGCGAGCACTCGAAACATAAATATTCACGGCAAAGGCCCCGGGCAAAGCTGGTGCTGAATTACCATATCTAAAATCCAGGCCATATCTTTTGGGATCAGCGATTCCCTCAAAGAGAAAACCATTATTAGCGCCCAAATTCTGTCTTAAATGAGCTGCCGCTGAAATCACAGCCAGACCTGTCTCTTGTTGGGGAACATCTAAGGCCGTGCGAGTTGGCCCATTGAGAGCATCTGGATAGCCAATTATCGTACCAAACCCAAAGATTGTAGAGCTATTTGCCTCTGTTAATTGAATATTGAGCTGCCCGCCAGAAGATTTGGTAAAGGGATCAACTTGTTTTTTATCTTGGGATGGAGTATCGGTGTTACCTTGAGCAGTTATATTTTTTTCTTCCGGGGAAAGTAAATCAAGAGCCGTCTTTCTTGGTTCCTCTAGTTGCCAATCTTGTTGCGGTGTATCTTTCTTAAGAGGAGCAACATCCCCATTAGTTTCCGAAATATGGTTAGATTGTGCTGCAGTAGCTGTTGTCCATAATAAATTAACCAGAACCATACCGAAACTCAAGTTTAAAGCAGAACTGATAACGGATAAACAGCGAGCTCTTTTTGTCATGTTAATTACTTCTCCACAACGATTTCAGTTTTATGCCTGACCATAACTGTTGCTCAAGGTAATTCATACTATCATGACTGGCTTTAAAAAAATTACTTTTTCTGGGAAATCAATGATAGTTTATTTGGCAAAGATATACGTTAAATATATAAGTTAGATAACTTTTGGTTATGACATAATATGTTCTCTAAGCTACATTAAATCAGTCATGATTTGCACATAAAAACACACAAAAAAATTAAATAATCTTTAATTTTTGCGGATACAGTTTTTTTTCTTGTGATATGTTACAAGTAAGAAGATTGGCGCAAATTTACCTTGTATCGTGGCTGAGTCCCAAATATCAGCTATCCTTGATTTAGAAGGATTTACCTCGTCTACTCATGTTTTTATCTGGGTAATCGTTACAATAGAAGAAGAAAAATCGCCGTTAATTAAATAAAAACTAAGTTTAAGTTAAGGATGGACTTTATGGGAGAAATTTTATAAATTTGATATTCGATATGATGCTAAAAGCAAGTTATTTAGATTAGTGATTAAGTCAGTCTTTTTTATTGGCTAATCGATCAAGCAAAATGTAAATACATAGCCCCAAGGCAGGAATTCTTTATGGTTCAAACTCCAATTTCTCCAAGCGCAGCTTCAGAAAACCCTCTCACTTCAGAGGAGCTTAACAAAATCCACGCTTATTGGCGAGCCTGTAACTATCTGGCTGCTGGCATGATTTATCTGCGTGATAATCCCCTACTCAAAGAAGATCTAGCCCCCGAACATATTAAATATAGACTCTTAGGCCATTGGGGTGCCTCTCCAGCCCTGAGCTTTTCCTACATACATCTCAATCGCTTAATCAATAAGTACGATCTCAATGCGATCTTTATGGCGGGACCCGGACATGGAGCTCCAGGAGTTCTAGGCCCTGTCTATTTAGAAGGTACCTATTCCGAAATTTACCCTGATAAAAGTGAAGACGAGGAAGGACTACAAAAATTCTTCAAACAGTTCTCCTTCCCCGGTCATATTGGTAGCCATGTTACTCCTGAAACTCCTGGTTCAATCCATGAAGGTGGCGAGTTAGGATACAGTGTTTCCCATGCCTTTGGTGCTGTCTACGACAATCCTGATTTAATCGTTGCTTGTGTCGTCGGTGATGGGGAGGCTGAAACAGGGCCTTTGGCAACTGCTTGGCATTCTAATAAGTTTTTAAATCCGATTCGCGATGGTGCGGTCTTACCAATTCTCAATCTTAATGGTTATAAGATTGCTAACCCCACTATTTTGGCTCGCATTAGTGCGGAGGAATTAGAATATCTCTTCCGTGGTTATGGCTATACTCCCTACATCGTGGAGGGTTCCGATCCTGAACTAATGCACCAGAAAATGGCTGCAGTGATGGAAGAATGCATCCTCAAAATTAAAGGGATTCAGCAAGAGGCCCGCAGTACTGGAGTGGCCAAGCGTCCTATGTGGCCGATGATTATTCTCCGCACGCCCAAGGGCTGGACAGGCCCCAAAGAAGTCGATGGTCATAAGGTAGAAGGCTTCTGGCGTGCCCACCAAGTTCCTATGGGCGGTATGCATTCTAATCCCGAACATCGGGAATTATTGGTTGAATGGATGAAAAGCTATAAGCCAGAAGAACTATTCGACGCTAATGGCAAGCTAATTCCTGAGCTGAAAGAACTGGCCCCCAAAGGCGATCGCCGTATGAGTGCCAATCCGATCGCTAATGGTGGCTTGCTGAGAAAAGATCTGCTCCTCCCCGATTTTCGCGACTATGCGATAGATGTGACCCAACCTGGAACTGTAGAAGTGGAAAATACCCGCATCATGGGTAACTTCTTGCGGGATGTGATGGCCAAAAATATGACTAATTTTCGGGTTTTTGGTCCCGATGAGACCGCATCGAATCGTCTTTCGCCCATTTATGAAGTTAGTCAAAAAGCTTGGATGGCAGATTATCTACCTGAAGATGAAGATGGTAGCTTGCTATCTCCTGATGGCCGGGTAATGGAGATGTTGAGTGAACATACCTTGCAGGGTTGGCTAGAAGGTTATTTACTCAGCGGTAGACATGGCTTGTTCCACACCTACGAAGCCTTTGCCCATGTGGTAGATTCGATGTTTAATCAACATGCAAAATGGTTAGATATTTGTAAGAATGAAGTGCCCTGGCGTGCTCCGGTCTCTTCTTTGAATATCTTGCTCTCTTCTCTAGTTTGGAGACAGGATCACAATGGTTTTTCTCACCAAGATCCTGGATATGTGGATCTTGTGACCAACAAGAGTGCTGATGTTACCCGCATTTATTTCCCTCCCGATGCCAATTGCTTGCTTTCTGTCACCGATCATTGTTTGAAGAGTAAGGATTACATTAATGTAATTATTTCTGATAAACAGATGCATCTCCAGTATCTGACTATGGATGAAGCGGTTAAGCATTGTACTAAAGGCATTGGGATTTGGGATTGGGCTAGTAACGACAATTGCGGCACAGCACCAGACGAACCTGATGTGGTTATGGCTTGTTGTGGTGATATTCCCACTATGGAATCTTTGGCAGCTACGGCCATTTTGAGAGAGCAAATTCCCCATCTCAAAGTCCGCTTTGTTAATGTGGTTGATCTATATACTTTGCAGTCAGAGCGCGAACATACTCACGGTTTGTCCCAAAGAGACTTTAATACTTTGTTTACCGAAGATAAACCTGTTATTTTCAATTTTCACGGCTATCCCTGGCTAATTCACAAATTTGTTTACCGTCGCAGTAATCAAGACAGAATTCATGTTCGGGGTTACAAAGAAAAGGGTAATATCAATACTCCTCTAGAATTAGCAATTCTCAATCAGGTGGATCGCTTTAACCTCGTGATTGACGTCATTGATCGAGTGCCAAGTCTAGGCTCAAAAGCTGCCTATGTTAAAGAGATGATGAGAAGCGAGATTATTAGCAATCTCCATTATGCTCACGAACAAGGTATTGATAAGCCAGAGATTGTGAACTGGAAATGGCCTTATTAATCAGTTATCAGTTGTGAACTAATAAATTTGCGATCGCTAGAAGAATATGGCGATCGCAATTAGTCAAAAACATAGAGAATAAATCATGGAAATATCAACTCCTCAAGGTCAAGAGCCAACTCCCGAAGAGCTTAAAGAACTTGAAAAACTCAAGGCAATTATTGAAAGTGCGATCGCAGATGGGAAATTAACAGAGCCGGAATTTGCCAGAATCAAAGCGGCAATTCGCGCCGATAATAAAGTAAGTTATGAAGAAATTCATTTAGTCAGAACTCTCATCTACGACAAAATCGCCAGTGGAGAACTCGAAAGAGTTTGGGAATAAAGCTGGTGCCGCTGCGCGGAAGTAATGAGTAATAAGTAATGAGTTAGGACTTACGCAAAATAAAATATCATTATCTTGAGCCTTATCCCTTAAATTATCAATAAAAGCCATCAATGCAA
>NZ_ALVZ01000145.1 GCF_000332055.1 Xenococcus sp. PCC 7305
ATTATCTTGAGCCTTATCCCTTAAATTATCAATAAAAGCCATCAATGCAACTGGGGGACTGGCCCCCCAGACCCCCCATTGGGGCCGGGACGCCGCCCCCAAACCCCTTGCGTAAGGATTAGCTAGTGAGTAGGAAAATTGGGGAGCGTCTTGGTGGTTGTTTAATGTTCTAGATAGGAATTGTAATTTCTTAAAACATATCTCTAAAATATCTTTCACTGCAATTAGTATGAGACATCTGCGTAAGTCCTAAAGTAATAAGTATTTATCTGTCGGCTTTTTGCTCTTTGTTGATAGATAGCTTATTTATGGTCATGCCTACTATTTGAAGTAAATCAGCCTAACTATCAGTTCAACCCCGATAAAACCTTCAATGTCTAATCTTCAGCAAATAGTTGAAATAATTTGTGAGGTGCGACGAAGAGTTCCCACACAACGTAGTGTTCTAGTCGCAATTAGTGGGATTGATGGCTCTGGGAAAGGGTTCATTGCAGCACAACTCCGAGATTTGTTAAAGGCTCAGAGATTAAACTGCGTTGTCATTAATGGTGATGGTTGGCTAAATCTTCCCGAAAAACGGTTTGATCTTCATAAATCACCTGATTACTTTTATTTGAACGCTTTTCGCTTTCGAGAGATGTTCACGCAGTTGGTGCTCCCTTTACGAGAGCATCGGTCAATAAAGATAGAAGTTGATTTTGTCGAAGAAACTGCTAGGGATTATCGAAAACACCTCTATGATTTCAAGGACGTAGATATAATCTTGCTCGAAGCTATTTATCTTCTGCAACCAACTTTCATCTCCTACTATGATCTCGCTTTTTGGATTGATTGTAGTTTTGAAACAGCATTAGAGAGGGCTTTAGCAAGAGCTCAGGAAGGCTTGTCAACGGCAGAAACAGTAAAAGCCTACCAAACTATTTATTTTCCGGCTCAAGAGATCCATTTTCAACAAGATAATCCTCAGAGCCTAGCCACCATAATTATTAATAACGATCCCAAATCCAAAATAAGGGATATTCATTAAATCATGAGTTTAAAAATATATTTTCTGCGCCACGGGGAAACAACTTCTAGTCAGACCGGAGGTTACTGTGGGACTCTAGACATTGAACTAACCCCAGAAGGGACACAGATGGCAGAGGATTTTGCCGCCGCCTATAAGTCTCTTTCTTGGCAAGCTATCTTTTGCAGTCCTCTGTGGCGCACAGTTATGACTGCCAAACCCCTGTGCGATTCGCTGAAGATGGATATGCAGCTCAGGGAAGGACTGAAAGAAATTGCCTATGGTCAGTGGGAAGGTAAAACTCCCGAGGAAGTTAACCGAGATTTTCATGATGAATATGTGCGCTGGTTGGCCGATCCTGGTTGGAACTCGCCCACTGGAGGAGAAAAAGGCATCGATATTGCTCGTCGCAGCAGTGCTGTACTAGAAGAAATCGAGCAAACCTATAGCGATGGCAATGTTTTGGTAGTTTCTCACAAAGCAACCATTCGTATTATGCTCTGTTCCTTACTGGGTATCGATGTGGGTCGTTATCGGGATAGGATATTAATGCCCGTTGCCTCCGTTAGCATCGTCGAATTTACCGAAAGAGGTCCACTACTGAGAGCTTTGGGCGATCGCTATCATCTGTCTGAGTCCTTGCGCGAGCTACCTGGCACTTGAAAGGTATATATTATAAACTGTGATATTTATAAAGCATTTCCATGGATGAGTTGTCAGCGTCTCAAACAAATTATCAACAACAAACTAACACTATCAAAATATTACCTGGGACAAGTTATCCTTTAGGCGCAACTGTTTGCCCTGGTGGCGTGAATTTTAGCCTGTTTTCCCAACATGCTGAAGCCATCGAATTACTTCTGTTTGATCAGCCCAATGACAGCAAACCCGTCCAGATAATTAAGCTTAATAAAACATTTTTCTACTGGCATGTTTTTGTCCAAGGGATTAAGGCCGAACAAATTTATGCATATCGAGCCTATGGGCCATTCGCACCAGAAAGAGGATATCGTTTCGATCAGACAAAAGTTCTATTAGATCCCTACGCCAAGGCCATTGCCAACACAGAAAATTACGATCGCGAGGCGGCCATCGGGTCAGAGGATAATTGTGCCCAAGCTCTCAAAGGGATAGTCATCGATCCTAGTGCCTATGACTGGGACAATGATCGGCATCCCAGGACACCCTACGCTACAAGTGTGATCTATGAACTTCATGTCGGTGGCTTTACTAGCAATCCCAACTCTGGGGTCTCGCCTGAAAAACGGGGTACCTATGCCGGAATCATCGAAAAAATCCCCTATCTTAAACAATTAGGAATTACCGCAGTAGAATTGCTGCCGGTTCACCATTTCGATCCCCAGGATGTTCGTCCCGGGCTGACCAACTATTGGGGCTACAGTACCATCAGCTTCTTTGCTCCCCACCAAGGCTACAGCTCCGATGGAGATTCTCTAAGCACCTTAGATGAGTTTCGAGATCTGGTTAAAGCTCTACATAAAGCAGGAATTGAAGTGATTTTAGACGTGGTGTTCAACCATACCGCCGAAGGCAATCACCTGGGCCCGACCATCTCATTTCGCGGCTTGGATAATCAGACCTACTATATGCTAGACGATGACCTTGCACTCTACAAAAACTATAGTGGTTGTGGCAATAGTTTTAAAGGCAATCATCCGATTCCGGGTCGCCTGATTATCGATTCATTGCGTTACTGGGTTCAAGAAATGCATGTTGATGGCTTTCGCTTTGATCTTGCTACTGTCTTGGCAAGGGATATTTTTGGACAACCTATCGAAGGTCAATCAGATAGTATTAATATTCTTTGGGCAATTGAATCTGATCCGATCTTAGCGGGAACGAAACTGATTGCTGAAGCTTGGGATGCCGCTGGACTCTACGGTGTAGGGCAGTTTGTAGAATTGGCAGATTGGTTTGCCGAATGGAATGGCCCCTTCCGCGATGATGTACGTCGTTTTGTCAAAGGCGATCACGGTTCTGTGAATGCCTTAGCCGCCAGAATTATTGCTAGCCCAGATATCTACTCCCGCACCGATACTGATATTAATCGCAGTGTGAACTTTATTACTTGTCATGACGGGTTTACCCTCAACGATTTAGTTTCCTACGATCGCAAACATAATCTCGCCAACGGGGAAGAAAATTGTGATGGTGCCAATGACAACCATAGTTGGAATTGTGGTGTCGAAGGTGCTTGTGAAGATCCCAAGATTGAGCAATTGCGATTGCGGCAAATCAAGAATTTTTTCTCTATTCTTCTATTCTCTCAAGGGACACCGATGTTTCTCATGGGGGATGAAGTCAGACGGGAACAAAAAGGCAACAATAATGCTTACTGCCAAGATAATGAGCTGAGTTGGTTTGACTGGAGTTTAACTGAGAAAAACCAGGGATTATTGCGTTTTGTCAGCAAGTTAATTCATTTTATTCAGGCATTAGAAGTTTTTCGGATCGAAGAATTTTTGGAGGTAGGTCAGGCCAGCCAGGCACCCCATCTAATTTGGCATGGAGTTTATTTAGGTCAACCCGATTGGGGAGAGGATTCCCATGCTTTGGCATTTTCCCTATCTGAGCCAACCAGTGGCGAACATCTTCATGTGATGTTTAATGCCTATTGGGAGCCGCTTGATTTTGAAATACCACCTTTAGCCCCAGGAAAATATTGGCATCGCATTGTGGATACTGCCCTGCCTTCTCCCCATGATTTTACAGATTTAGCTACAGCCCCCAAAATAGATCAAGGGAGTTACTTGGTTACAGCTCGTTCTTCTGTCGTTTTGATGGAAAAAAACACTGGTAAGTGATCAATTGATGATTGTAATTGTTCTATTTTTAATTAGTGGCGGCATCTTTTTTACCTTACGGTTTGGTTTTCTCAATATTCGTGGTTTTAGTCAGGCGATCGCGATCTCCCTCAGCAAACATAATACTGACAATTCAGGAGATGTTTCGCCCTTTCAAGCCCTAACCACAGCATTGTCTGCCACGGTAGGCTTAGGGAATATTGCGGGAGTCGCGATCGCAATTCAAGTGGGTGGTGTCGGGTCGGTTTTTTGGATGAGTGTCGGGGCTTTTTTGGGCATGTCCAGTAAATTTGTTGAATGCAGTTTAGGACAGCAATTCCGTCTGATTAATCCCGATGGCACAATTTCGGGCGGCCCCATGTATTTTTTAGAAACCGGCCTATCTAAAATTGAATTGGCTAAATTAGGCAAAATATTAGCTGTCATCTATGCTGTCCTCTGTGTAGGAGCATCTTTTGGCGCAGGCAATATGTTTCAGGTCAATCAGTCCTTTGCGGCCTTAGAGGCTTTATTTCCGAGCATTTCCAGTTATAACTGGCTATTTGGTTTGGCAATTATGTTTTTAGTTGGCTTAGTAATTGTCGGGGGAATTACACGGATTGGCAGTGTTACTAGTAAGCTTGTGCCCTTAATGATTGGTCTTTATTTACTGGGCTGTTTTTGGGTCGTAGCCGTCAAGATCACAGAAGTCCCCACAGCGCTTCAAACTATTATGAGTCAGGCTTTTGAACCGATTTCCGTTGAAGGGGGATTTATCGGTCTGTTGGTAACCTCAATGCGCCGGAGTATTTTTTCCCATGGTGCGGGGTTAGGTACCGCCGCGATCGCCCATGCCGCAGCCAAGAATAACGAACCAATTCGGGAAGGACTAGTGTCGATGTTAGAGCCTTTTATTGATACTATTATTATCTGTAATTTAACTGCTTTAGTAATTGTTTTAACAGGAACCTATGGAGCTCAGATTCCCCCAGGAATTGATGGCTCTAAGCTCACAGCTCTCGCCTTCGCCCAGGTTATTAGCTGGTTTCCCTATGTATTAGCGATCATTATTCTTTTGTTTGGGTTTTCCACAATTATTGCCTGGAGCTATTACGGAGAAAAAGCTTGGTTTTACTTATTTCAAGATAGTAATCTGTTTATTTACAAGGGATTATTTTTATTTTTTGTTTTTTTTGGGGCGATCGCAAATTTAAATCTAGTAGTAGACTTCAGTGATTTTACCTTGCTAGCATTATCGATCCCGAATATCATTGGTTGTATTTTATTGTCGGGAATCGTCGCCAGAGAACTAAAATCCTTTCGAGATTAGCGATCTACTGTGAGATAAGATGATTCGTAGTGTAAAATACGCTTCTAGTCGTCTTGCTATTCCATTATTTTATGATTGCATCCACTCCCCAAAATGAGAGACAAACTCGGCTTAAATGGCATTGGGAGCTACTTTATGTTTTAGTTCGACGCAATCTGAAAAAAAGATATCGCGGTTCTTTTTTAGGTATATATTGGTCATTATTAAACCCTATAATTATGACAATTTTATATACCGCGGTTTTTGGGACTGCTTTTGCAGTACATTATGATGATTCGATCTTAAATTATGTTTTGGCGGTTTTTACTGGTCTAATCATATTTAATTTCTTTTCCTCCTCAACCGCTCAAGCTTTAGCAAGTGTCGTGGCCAACGGCTCGATAGTAAATAAGATTAGGTTGCCTTTATTTATTTTCCCTCTATCTTTTATTGGGGCAAATATTTTCCAGTTCTTGATGGGAGCATTACCTCTACTGCTGATCGTAACATTGATTTTATCCGGAAATATTATCAATGTTTTTGCGATTCTCTTTCCGCTATTAGCGTTGGTCTTAGTCTGTACAGGAGTGGGTTTTTTAACTGGTGCCTTATATGTTTTTTTTCGAGACCTGCCTTATTTTTATGAATTATTGACATTCTTAATTTGGATTAGTTTGCCAATCTTTTATCCTCCGGAAATTGTCCCTGATGAGATTAGACCTGTTTTAGTCGTAAATCCTTTATTTCCAATAATTGAAAGTATTCGGCAAATTAGTTTGTCAGGGGATTTGCCTGATATAACATTGATATTGCATTCTTTGTTGAGTGGTTGCGTTGTCCTGGCTTTAGGTGCGACCGCTTTTAAATTGTGGCAAGAAAAATTTATGGATTTACTCTAGGAAATGACAGAAGCGATTAGATTAGATAAAGTTTCTTTATGGCGCAGAACTCAAGAAGAATTCTCTTACGATCTCAAGCGCACCATACTTTCTGTTGTCGAAGGCAAATATCGTCAACCAGCAAAGAAATTGATTTTAAATGAGATTGAACTCACAATAAATCGAGGGGAAAAAATTGCGATTATTGGTTCTAATGGTTCCGGCAAATCTACTTTATTAAAAGTAATTTGTGGTATTTTACGACCTACTACTGGGTCAGTAAAGGTAAGAGGCAATATTGCGCCACTAATTGAGTTGGGTGCTGGTTTCGACGAAGAGCTATCGGTGCTCGACAATATAATTTTTTATGGTGTGATGTTAGGCTTTTCCCGTCAGGAAATGAAAGAAAGAGCCAAAAGTATCTTGGAGTTTGCAGAGTTACAGGAATATGGTCTGATTCCCGTTAAAAGCTTATCTTCGGGGATGAAAGCTCGCCTGGGGTTTGCGATCGCCACTGATGTGGAACCAGATATCTTAATTCTTGATGAAATTTTATCCGTGGGTGATGAAGGATTTAAACATAAGTGCGAGCAGAAAATGCAAGAATTTTGGCAGGATGGCATCACTATTTTATTGGTTTCCCACTCGATGAGTTTAATTGCCGAATCATGCAAGAAAGCTATCTGGTTAGATCATGGACAAATCAAGTTTATGGGCGATACGGAGCAGGCGATCGAGCTCTATCTTAAAAGTTATTAGGATTAGATGCTAGCTTCAAAAGCAATCCCTTCTTCGAGGAAGTTGGGCCGACCAGCTCGAATACTATTTGCTTCGTTCCCAGTAGCATAAAGGTAAGTTCCAGAAACCAAGGAATTTTGGAAACGAGAGAAGGGAGACGCTGCCCCTGCACCAGTACCATAGACATAAAAGGCAATTCCCTCTTCATTAAAACTATTCGATAAATCGGGATCTGCGTTGATACTATTGCGCTCTGCTTCTCCCGTAAATAAATAGGTACCTGGTCGTTGAGTACTTTGAAAACGAAATAAAGGAATCAACTCATCGTTAGGTTCAATCGCCGCATTAAAAGCAATCCCTTCTTCGATAAAGCTATCAGGAAGGTTCTGATTGATATTTTGTCTTTCCTGCTCCCCAACAAATAAATAAGTACCAGGGGTTCCAGTGCTTTGGAAGCGATATATTGGAGTGTTTAGATTATCGTCCCCAGAATTAGGATCGAGAGGATTAAAATTAATCTCCCACCCAATATCTTGAAAGGCCGCATAATCTAAATTAGTCAGTAATTGCTTTTGCCCCAATTGATTGCCTCCAGTGGTCAAGGCTGGTTCTTGAGCAGTGCCAACTAAAGTAAAACTGTTAATGCCATTCTCCCAATGACCGAGATCTGTCGTCAAAGGAACAGAAGTGGCATTAGGATCATCTTCTGCTTGATAAACAGCCAGAGCATTAGGCCCTGTAAAATTGGTTCCACTGATCTGACTAGTCCAAGAATTATCTCCCCCACTCACCAGCCCGAGAACATGACCCAACTCATGGATAGCAACCGATAAAAAGTCAATATCATTGGCTCCTAATCCCACTGTATCGACGCTATTATGCCAATTTAAAACAGTTGAGCCTATGACTAGATCCGTATCAAACGTAATCGAGCCACCCCACAAACTGTAATCGGTAGCGGGAGAGGTTAAGGCTCCTGCTTGACCACGACCCCGGATAAGTTCTAGGAAATCTAGAGTGCCATTGGCGTTAAATCCCCCAGGCCCTCCTTCACCTAAGGAACCATCGAGATCTCGTCCGCCAACATAAACAATAATTGTGTCTTCTGCGATCGCTAAGTTCTCAATGAATTGTTGGTTCCCGGTTGCTGGATTAGAAAAAACTGCCGTCCAAGTACTCACTCCCGAACCTGAGGGGATTGCTAACAGATTATCTGTAATAAAATTTTCATAAACGCTAGCAGCTTGTTCTAAGGTTGCTCGTCTTGTTAAACCTTCGGCACCACTAAAAAAGCCTTCCGTATCAAAATCATAATTAAATGTAATGTTTAACATATTTTGAGTAACTATTTCCGCTGCGTAGAAGTCAAAATTCAAAAGTCAAAAGTAGTGCGACTCCGCGTTATGGGTCGCGGTATCCTTTAGGGCGGCGTAAGACGCAAGAGAACAGGCACCAAGACGAGTCAAAAGCCCTTGATAGCAAGGGGTTAACGCCTTTCTAATTTACGCCCATGCCCACTAGTTCAGGATAAACTATGTATGTCGATCAAGCCTTCCCAATTTTTAATTTTTAATTTTTAATTTTCAATTCCCTACTCTCCCAGATAAGCTTCTAACACCTCAGGATTTCTTTGAATTTCTTCGGGGGTGCCATCGGCAAGATTTGTTCCTTCTGCTAATACCCAGACGCGATCGCATAACGACATAATAACATCCATATTATGCTCGATCACCAGAAAAGAAATCCCCTGTTGATTCCAATTCACAATATGCTCACAGATTTGGCCAATTAAGGTCGGATTAACCCCCGCAGCAGGTTCATCTAAGAGTACAAGCTTCGGGTCTGTCATTAAAGTACGAGCCATTTCCAAAAGTTTCCTTTGGCCTCCAGATAAAGCGCCTGCATAATCATGGGCTTTGGCGGCTAAACCAACAGATTCTAAAATACTCATAGCTTTTTCTCTGTTGGCGCGTTCTTCCTGCCTCAATTGTTTTTGTTGAAACCAAACTTTAAAGAAGTTCTCTCCTGTTTGTTGGGGCTTAGCGAGTAACATATTTTCGAGCACTGACAATCTCGATAGTACTCTTGCCACTTGAAAAGTACGAATACAGCCTTGTTGGGCAATCTTATGGGGATTCAAATGATGAATCGGTTGATTGTCAAAAATTACCTGTCCTTGGTCAGAACTAATAAAATTAGACAAGAGATTAAATAAAGTTGTTTTTCCTGCACCATTAGGGCCAATTAAACCTGTAATACTGCCATGATCAACATCTATTTGAGCATTATTAACGGCCTTGATCCCACCAAAACTCTTATACAATCCAGTTGCTGTTAATAATTTTTGATTAACCATGAAGAAATTAAAAATTGAAAATTATTTGCCCTTAATCACAATTTATCAGGGAAGCATGCATGAAAAAATGACATATCTAAGGAATAGCGGCAATCTTCCTCATCCCTCATCCTTCATCCCTCATCCCTATACCTTAGAGTTGTCACAAGATAGCGGGCTGACTACGGGCACTATTATTGACTTGTTTTGCCAGTGTAACCTCAGTACCTTCTTTATTCCAATGGACTAGATCAAAGACTTCGTGTAATATGCACAAACCTCTACCATTCTCTGCTTCTTCAACAGGGAAAGAGGTAGGATTTTCGACCTCAGAGCGACAAGCACATTGGGGAACAAAGCCTGTGCCTTCGTCCCTGATAATCCAACAATATTCTGTAGGAGTCACATTGAACTCGACAACAATAGTCTTGCTCGGATCTAGCTTATTGCCATGTCTGGCTGCGTTGACTAAAGCCTCTTGCAAACCTAATCTAAGTTCAGCATGCCACTGAGAAGGAATATGAATTAGGAGCAGATCCAAAATTGGGTAAAGGTAGAGGGTAGAGGCAAAGCTCAGGGTGCTACCTTTCCTTTTATTCCAGGGAATGGGGAGAGCAATCACTGGTAACAACCTCTAAACTATAATTTTTGCTTGACGGGAAAAACTCTTCTCTAAGTTGGTAACTTTGTCTCGAATCTTTATCTTATTCACTCCTTTCTTCTGGACTAACCAAGGGTTACGCTGCTCTATAGTTTTACTGCTATGTTCTCTCAAAGCTTATATATCTCCTAAACAAAATTTTGCAGTTATAAGGGAACCAAATCTTACGTATCTAAGATGGAGATTTCACTTGCATATTATGTATGTTCTAACCCTTTGGAGAAGTTATGTAGACAGCCCCACTTTCTGGTTTTAGGAGCAGTTGAACCATTAAAACCATAGTTTCCCCTCTCTTGGTTTTCTAACTAGTCTTCTCCATTATACTAAAAATTGCTGACCATGAAAATCCTAATCGCAACTTAGGGAGAAAATCCTACCATTTTTCTGCATAGTTTATAGCTGCAAACTGTTTACAGGAAAATAGTTTCACTATCTGGTTCTGCTCTTTTTTGAAGTACAACTAAAGACTCAATATGACTTGTCTGAGGGAAGAAATCAACTGGTTGGACTAATTGTATTTGATAGATACCAGAGCTACATAATAATTTAAGATCTCTGGCCAAAGTTGCAGGTTTACAACTGACATAAACAATTTTAGCTGGTCGTAAATTTAATAAGGTCTCGATTACTTGGCGATCGCAACCCTTGCGCGGAGGATCTAAGAGCATAATATCGGCATCAAGCTCTAAGTTTCGTAAGCATTCTTCCACTCTTCCCGTGTAAAAATCAACATTGGTAATTTGGTTGATTGCAGCATTTTGTCGGGCTTGAACAATTGATGCGGGATGAATTTCAATACCTATAGCCTGCTTAACTTTTTGGGCTAGGGGAAGGGTAAAAGTCCCAATCCCACAATAGGCATCGACTAAGATTTCATGGCCTTGAAGATTGAGAACCTCAATAATCTTTTCTAATAAAAGTTCTGCTGCTGCAGTATTTACTTGGAAAAAAGTATCAGAGCAGATCCTAAATTCCAATCCCCCAAAAATTTCCTTTATATAGGGTTGCCCCACAAGAATCTCGGTTTGCCCTCCTAAAATAACATTATTTTGACGAGGGTTGATATTAAGACATACCCCCATCAAGTTGGGATATCTATCGAGCCAAATTGCTGCTTGCTCGCTAATTCTGGGTATCTTATGGTCTTTAGCTACCAAAGTTACCAATATTTCTCCTGTATGATGGCCTATCCTGAGTCCTAAATGGCGTAGTTGACCTTGCACATCTTGAGGATTAGTTTCGTCGTAAATTGACCAACCCTGTTGCTGAATATCCTGTTTGAGTTCTTGGAGTAGGGGATTGAGGCGAGAATCTTGAACAGGACATTGGTTTAAATTGACAATTTTATGGCTATTTTTACGATAGTAACCAGCTTGGACATTACCTGTGGCAGAAGTTCCCAGGGGATAGGTTGCCTTATTGCGATAGCTGAGATCCTCAGGCGCGTGTAATGTTGACTGTACCTGAATTTCTGGCAAATTACCAATGCGTTGCAAAGCTTGAGTGAGTTGTTGCTGTTTAGCCACTAATTGGGATTCCCAGTTGATATGTTGCCACTGACAACCACCACATTTATCGGCGACAATGCATCGTGGACGAATGCGATCGCCTGAAGCAGTTAAGAGCTTTTGTAATTTAGCCTCTATATATTGGGATTTCACTCTAGTTACTCTTGCCAAAATGCGATCGCCAGCAACGGTATCAGGGACAAAAATAACTTTACCGTTGATTCTGCCAACCCCTTCACCACTGGTGTTGAGATCGGTAATCGTAACTTCTAGTACACTACCTTGTTGCATCAACTTAATTTGTCATCCCCTATGTGATTAGTTTTTGTGCCATCTGGGAAAACTGGGTCAATCTAGTAATGCGATCGCGAATAGACTGCAATCTTACTTCTTTGGTCTGGGTTTTTCGAGAGGCTTCAAGAAATAAAATATCAGTATTTAACAACCGAAATTCCCTTTGAATCTCAGTTTGTAGCGATCGCCATTGCTGGACACCCGATTCCGCTAAATCATCTTCGGTTAGAGTGAAAATTGTTTCTTGACAAAATTGTTGTAAATCTTGCCAACTCTCTTGCGAAAAGGTTTTAGAGGAAGTGCTAACCTGATTTTGAAATTCTTTGAGCAAACTGAGGAATTCTTGATAAGCCTTTTTATGTATAATCGATGACATTATGAAATTTCTTTCGTAATTTGAATAACAAACTTGACAAGATTAAGGTAAAATTTTACTAAGTAACCTTGATTTATTCGCATTCATAATATCCAAATCACAGCCTTTCTCATAGAAAATAAATTTATATAAAAAATATTGTTTTCCATCTTGGATTTCATAGCAAAATAATAATTAAGCAGTTTTAGTACAGATTTTCACCCACTTGAGCTGGGGAGAACTTTTTAGTTCTTAGATTATCTCAAATTATTCGTAATTGATCCGCCCAAAAACCTCTAGATTATCCCGCAGCTATTATGACCGCTATCACTGTCTTAGAAAGCTCTCTTCCCAGTCTCGAAATTCCTGACTGGCTACGACAATGTCTCCTCGAAGATCAAGTAGAACAGAGCAATCAAGATCGTAATCTTATTTGCCGTGCTTTCAATTTTGCTTACAATCTCCATGAAGGTCAATACCGTAAGTCGGGAGAACCCTATATTGCCCATCCCGTGGCGGTGGCCGGATTACTAAGGGATTTAGGTGGCGATTGTGTGACGATCGCAGCAGGGTTTCTCCATGACATAGTCGAAGATACCGATATTACCCCTGAACAAATTGAGGAAATGTTTGGCTTCGAGGTGCGTTGCCTAGTTGAAGGAGTTACTAAGCTATCGAAGTTCAATTTTTCTAGTACGAAAGAACGTCAGGCGGAGAATTTTCGTCGCATGTTTTTGGCCATGGCTCAAGACATTCGAGTCATTGTGGTGAAATTGGCAGACCGTTTGCATAATATGCGCACTCTAGAGCATCTTAAGCCAGAGAAACAAAGAAGGATTGCCCTAGAAACTAGAGAAATATTTGCGCCCTTAGCCAACCGCCTAGGGATTGGTCGTTTCAAGTGGGAATTGGAAGATTTATGCTTTAAATACCTAGAACCAGAAGCTTACCGAGAAATTCAGTCTTTAATCTCCGAAAGAAGAAGTGATCGCGAAGCCAGAATCGAAAAGGTGCTTGATACTTTGCGATCGCAGATGGAAAATCTGGGGATCAAGATTCTTGAGCTTAAAGGAAGACCCAAGCATCTTTATGGGATCTATCAAAAGATGCAGCGGCAACAGAAGAAATTTGAAGAAATCTACGATATTGCGGCGATTAGAATTATTGTCGAGGCTAATGAGCAATGTTATCGCTCCCTAGCGGTTGTTCACGATGCTTTTAAACCAATTCCTGGAAGATTCAAAGATTATATTGGTCTACCAAAACCAAATCGTTATCAGTCGCTGCACACCACTGTTGTGGGGTCAAATGGTCGTCCCCTAGAAGTCCAAATTCGGACCTTAGAAATGCACCATATTGCCGAATATGGGATTGCTGCCCACTGGAAATATAAAGAAACAGGCTCCAGTGAAGCTCCGGTTAATTCCGATGATGAAAAATTTACCTGGCTGCGTCAGTTATTAGAATGGCAAAAGGATCTCAAAGACGCTCAAGAATATATTGATAATCTCAAAGATAATTTATTTGAGGATGATGTCTATGTCTTCACTCCCAATGGCGATGTCATCTCTTTGGCTCGGGGATCAACTCCTGTAGACTTTGCTTATCGCATCCATACAGAAGTCGGCAATCATATGAAAGGCGCCAGGATCAATGATCGTTGGTCAGTTTTAGACCGTTCCCTGGAAAATGGCGATATTGTTGAGATTATTACCCAGAAGAATAGTCATCCAAGTTTAGATTGGCTCAATTTTGTGGTTACGCCCACAGCCCGCAACCGTATTCGTCAATGGTACAAGCGATCGCATCGTGATGAGAATTTAATTCGTGGTAAAGGATTGTTGGAAAAAGGTTTGGGGAAAACCGGGTTCGACAGTCTGATGAAATCAGAACAAATGCAACTGACTGCTCAAAAATGTAATTATCAAACAGTAGATGATCTCCTAGCTGGTTTGGGCTATGGGGAGGTTACCCTCAATCATGTTGTCAATCGTTTAAGGGACATTACCAAAGAACAGCAACCTATTGAGGAAGTCAAGCCAGAATTAGAAATTGAAACCCATTCAGAACATACTCAGCCGATTCATTCTCGTGGCAAGAAGTTTCCGATCGCGGGGATCGAAGGTTTGTTATATCATTTGGCTGGTTGTTGCAAACCTCTTCCTGGAGAATCCATTATTGGGGTAGTCACTCGTAGTTCTCGGGGGATCTCGATTCATCGTCAAGGTTGTTCTAATGTTGAGAAAGTAGAAGCAGAAAGGTTAGTTCCTGTTAGTTGGAATCCCATTGACGAGGCGGGAAGACCTTTAACCTATCCTGTCGATATTCAAATTGAAGCACTTGATCGTGTCGGTGTTTTACGGGATATTTTAACTCGTCTGAGTGACCAGAATATTAATGTCCGCAATGCAGGAGTTCAAACTAGTCCCAATAAGCCAGCTTTGATTTCTCTGAGCCTTGACATTCGCGATCGGCAACAGTTTGAATATACTCTGAATCGCATGAAGAATATGAGTGATATTCTTAATGTTCGTCGTTTGGCTCAAGGGAATAGTAATTTTCAGGATTAAATTGGAGACTTGAAAATTGAAAACTAGAGATTAATTATTTTTGCTGGTCTTTATTATTGAGGCTAGAATTCTGGCAATTTTTAACTATCAAGGAATTTTAAAAATCTTACCTTGGGGGCAACTAAATTTTCATATTGAGATGCTTTGGCTTCGATTTGTTGTATTTGCGTTAAAGCTCTGCCACAGGAAAAACCATAGGCTTCCTTCACGCGATCGCTAGCAATATTTAAAGCCGTACGGGATTTTTCCACAAAATCTGCCAACTCATATTCCGTTCCATTCGTAAAATATTGTTTGACAACCAAAGAAGGAGAGTAACAGCTTTGGATATCGTCATCTGGCCATTGAATTTGAAAGTTAATTTCGGGCATCTTGTTTTAGTTTTTGGTAGAGTTTGAGATGGATTTGGGCGGATTTTTGCCAAGAATATTGAGAAGGGATTGCTTTACTATTGCGAATTAATTGTTGGGCAAGGTTTTTGTCTAGTATATCAAGCATTGCTTGAGCGATCGCATTACTAGAATGGGGCTTAACGAGTAAAGCCTGTTGTGAAGAAAGAAATTCGGTAAACGGGGCAATATTAGAGGTAATAACAGGCAGTCCAGAGGCGATCGCTTCTAATAATACCAGTCCCCAACCTTCTTTAACCGAAGGAAAAACAAAAGCATCCGCACAACGGTATAAAACTGGAATATCTTGATCGCTCATCACCCCAGGAAGCAGCAAAGACTCACCTAGGTGAATTTGGTGCTGTTTGGCAATAGTAAAAAATTCGTTGCGATATGGTTGATAGTCAAATAGAGTTTCGCCCCCAGCAATAACTAACTGTGCTTGAGGATGAACTTTTAAGATCTGACTAAAAGCTTGTAACAGTCTCAGGGAATTTTTGCGAGGTTCGATACCTCCAATAGATAGGTAAACATGGTCACCTGTAATTCCTAAGCGCTGTTTTAATTCCCTTTCGGAGCCATTAGCATCACTAGAAAATCTTTGAGTATTGATCCCATTAATAATTACTGGGGCTGAAACTTTATACTGTTGTTGTAATTGCTCTTGCCAATATTGAGAGACACATAAACATAAATCTGGTTCTTGGATCGAGCGATCGTGACATTCCTGTAAATAGGGGCTGTTAAAATCATCTATATGATGTACAGTTCGCAGAAAACTGGGAATCATTTGTTGATCGCGCAAAACTTTGAGCGCATTAGCACTAATACAATCTTGAGAATGATAAATATCATATTTATCGGTTTCATTACTCAAGTAATCGATGAATTCAGCAATTCTTTGTTCGATTAACTTATCTATAGAATCTGCTGCCGGCTGAGTTGGCACTAATTTACTAGGACATTTTAAAGGACGGTGAAAGCCAATATTGTCTTTATCCAAAGCATAAATACAAACTTCTTGTCCTGCTTCTTGCAACGCTTCAGCTAACTCTAAAGTATGAATTACACCACCCCTAGGTTTTGTTGAGTAGGTAAATAGAGCAATGCGCAAAGTTTTCATTATTTGAATTTTAGATAGCGTTTCTCGGAGTCAATCGAAGGCAGAATAGATCAACTGCCTTCAAAGATCTAGCCTAGCTATAATTGCTATATTAATGCTTCGAAAGCCGCCCCTTCTTCTATATATTCAGGGAAATTATGGCGAATATTTTCCGCTTCGGCTCCTGTGGCGAATAAATAGTTGGAGTCGAGATTGGGGTTGGTATTTCTAAATCTATAAAAAATATCCCCCTTACCTTCGCCTGCTCCGTAAACGTAAAAAGATACTCCTTCCTCTGTAAAAGAATCACTATAGTTTTGATTAATGCTATGGCGCTCGTCCTCTCCCACATAGAGATAAGTTCCTGGTATCACATTGCTTTGAAACCGATACATAGCAATCAAATCATCTTGGGGCTTATTTCCTACTTTAAAAGCCATGCCCTCTTCTACAAAATTAGGAAAATTATGATAAATATTGCTGCGTTCTTCCTCTCCTAAAAACACATAGGTTCCTGGGATTTAGAAACTTGATGAAGAATCTCTACTATTTTTACTTGCGATCTCATTAGCAGTGGCGATCGCCCTGTCCCACTTATCTGTAATGAGGGGGAAACCATGAAGGCATAACTATTCTATAATGAGCAACTGCTAGCTTACTTATATTTTCAAGATGAGCGATACTATTTTCGGCAAAATCATTCGTAGAGAAATTCCCGCAGATATAGTCTATGAAGACGATCTGGCTTTAGCTTTTAAAGATATTACCCCCCAAGCACCAACTCATATTCTGGTCATTCCCAAAAAGCCAATTCCCCGAGTTTCTGAGGCCAGATCGGAAGATCAAAGCCTGCTTGGTCATTTACTCTTAACGGTCCAAAAAGTGGCAGCTGAAGCTGGCTTGACTAATGGTTATCGGGTTGTGATTAACAATGGCAATGATGGTGGACAAACAGTAGATCATCTCCATTTACATATTCTAGGCGATCGCCAAATGAAATGGCCGCCAGGGTAAGGGATGAGGAACATTTTCTTGTTACAATTCGTTACAGAAAAGCTTTAAATTTAAATAATGGAATTTCTAGAAACTCAGTTATATTATCTCGAAAGATTTGCCGATAATTTGGTGGCAACTCAACTAGATCACCTCAGTGTGGTCAGTATGGGAATTATTTTTCTGGCAGGACTCCTAACAAGCCTCACTCCCTGTATGCTCTCGATGTTACCAATTACGATTGGCTATATTGGGGGATATGAATCTCAAGGCAGATGGCAAGCCGCAACTCAGTCGAGTTGGTTTGCTTTAGGTTTAGCAACGACGTTAGCTCTTTTAGGCGTTATTGCAACAACGATTGGCAAAGTTTATGGGCAAATTGGCCTTGGTTTACCCATTGTCGTGAGCCTAATCGCGATCGTCATGGGATTAAATCTACTAGAAATAGTACCTTTGCGGTTCCCTTCTCTAGGGGCAACAGAATGGATTACCGATGAGCTACCTCATGGTGTTCGCTCCTATCTATTAGGTCTGACCTTTGGCTTAGTAGCATCTCCTTGCAGCACTCCTGTTCTTGCCACCTTATTAGCTTGGGTTGCAACTACTCAAGATTTGCTCTTAGGTGCTGGTTTATTACTCGCCTATGCTTTAGGCTATGTTGCTCCTTTGATTTTGGCTGGCACTTTTACCGCATCAATTAAAAAATTATTAGAATTGCGTCGTTGGTCTGGTTGGATTAATCCTGTAAGTGGGACTCTATTGGTCTTATTTGGTGTTTTTTCTCTTTTAAATCGATTTGTGTGATTATCTACTGGTTACTCCAGTTACTCACGATTAACTTGATTTTGCCAAGTCGTGTGCATGATATATTTGAGCGATTGTCTCATCAGTTGGCGAAATTCGCTCACTATTTTTGTTGGTATAGTTGCCTTTGTCATCGTTGAAATTAATATTCAGTCCAGCAAACCTTGCGATCGCATTGGCAACCATTCTGCCAATTAAAAACAAAAATCTCCCTCGGGGCTTGTAACCTAGAGAGAGACTTGATTTTATTTATTATATGGGCCGAGTTGGATTTGAACCAACGTAGGCGTAGCCAGCGGATTTACAGTC
>NZ_ALVZ01000146.1 GCF_000332055.1 Xenococcus sp. PCC 7305
TTTATTCGGGTTTACCAACTTAAATGAGGAATAACTCGTTGATTGGAAAAAATCTTGTTCAACAAATTTCGTTAAACTACCGACTATTTGTCGGAATTTTTCCCTAAATCCCGATATCCCCATCTCCCCATCTATCTTTTTTGAGAATGAAACAGCCCTACCCTAACTAGCCTAACGGCTGAGATTTTTGAATCATGAATTCATTTTGACTTGCCAAATCCTCCACCACCAGGAGTTTCAATCACAAAAATATCTCCTGGCTCCATGTTTACTGTTGCTGTACTGTCCAATTTTTCTTCCGTGCCATCTTTTCTAATGACATAATTTTTACCAACTTTGCCTGGCTCGCCACCAAATAAGCCAAAGGGTGAAATTTTGCGGCAACTTGATAAGATATTGGCCGTCATTTTCTCCAAAAAACAAATTGCTCTAGTTACGCCATTTCCCCCGTAAAGTTTTCCGACACCGCCACTATATTCTCTAATACCAAAGCTTTTTAATAATACGGGAAAGCGTAATTCTAGAACTTCGGGATCTGTCAGCCGAGAGTTGGTCATATGAGTTTGCACAGCATCTGTGCCATGGAAATTTTCTCCAGCGCCAGAACCGCCACAGATTGTTTCATAGTACTGATATTTTTCATTGCCAAAAGTAAAATTATTCATGGTTCCTTGGGATGCAGCCATGATACCTAATGCCCCATACAAACAATCAGTAATTTTTTGCGATGTTTCCACATTTCCCGCAACAACTGCTGCCGGGTAAACTGGGTTTAACATACAACCTTCAGGGATAATTATCTTTAAGGGCTTCAGGCAACCAGCATTCAAAGGGATAGTTTCTTTGATTAAACTACGAAACACATATAAGATTGCGGCTTGAGTCACGGCAGATGGGGCATTAAAGTTATTTTTTAGTTGAGCCGATGTGCCGGTAAAATCGATGATTGCGTTACGGTTTTGTTGGTCGATCGCGATCGCCACTTGAATCTGAGCCTCATTATCTAGCCGAACGGTAAACTGGCCATCTGATAAGGTACTAATCGCTTTCCTGACAGATTCTTCTGCATTATCTTGGACAAATCCCATGTAGGATCTGACGGTATCTAAACCGTAGCGATCGCACATTTTTTGCAATTCCTGTAATCCTCGATTATTGGCGGCAATTTGCGCCTTAAAATCAGCTATATTTTGCTCAATATTGCGGGCTGGATATTCATGATTAGTTAATAGTTCTTTTATTTCTTGCTGTCTAAACAAGCCATGCTCAACTAAAGTGAAATTGTCAAATAAAATCCCTTCTTCTTGGATAGAAATACTATTCGGCGGCATTGAACCAGGAGTTATGCCCCCAAGATCTGCTTGGTGTCCCCGAGAAGCCACATAAAATATTGGAACATTATTATTATCAATAAATACTGGAGTTATGATCGTGACATCTGGGAGATGAGTTCCGCCATTATAGGGATTATTGGACAGATAAACATTTCCCGGTTGAATTTGCTCAACAGCAATCTGATTAATTAGACTTTGGACACTCTCGCTCATTGAACCCAAATGCACAGGAATATGCGGTGCATTGGCAACCAAAAAACCCTGAGAATCAAAAACAGCACAAGAAAAATCTAAACGCTCTTTGATATTTACTGATACTGCCGTATTTTGCAGCACAATCCCCATTTGTTCGGCGATAAACTGATAGAGATTATTAAAAATTTCTAGCCGAACTGGATCTGGTTTGATTGGTATTTTATTTCTCAAGGTTGGTAGCCTTTATCTTTAAAATGTTAAACGAATAAATTTCTTTTTACCTACTTGCAGAACTTTGCCTGCCAACTCATCAGCCGAGTCCACAGTCAGATTAACATCGGTAATCTTTTCACCTTCGAGCTTTACGGCACCACCTTGAATTTGCCTTCTGCCCTCACCACTACTTTTGCAGAGTCCCGTTGCTCCTAAAATATAAAATATCTTGGCAGGAAAAGTGACCTCGCTCAAAGAATATTCAGGCACACTATCACTATCAGCATTAGTATTGCCTTGAAGGACAATTTGCTCTGCGGTTTTCTGGGCTTGCAACGCGGCATCTTGACCGTGAAATTGAGAAACGATCGCGATCGCCAGCATTTTCTGGCATTCGCGGGGATTTTCGGGCAAACTTGTTAAGTCAATATTGGTGAGTAACTCGAAGTAGTCCTTTAATAAAGCATCAGGAGTCTTTTCCAACTTGGAATACATTGACAAAACATCTTCTTTTAAGCCCACATAATTCCCCAAAGATTTAGACATTTTCTGGACGCCATCTGTCCCCAGTAAAATAGGCAATAGCAAACCAAATTGGGGTCTTTTATTAAAGTGACGCTGTAAATCCCGACCGACCGCAATATTAAATTTTTGATCTGTTCCTCCCAATTCCACATCTGCTTCTATGGCAACGGAGTCATATCCTTGCATCAGGGGATAGAGAAACTCATGGAGAAAAATGGGTTTTTCTTGGTTATAACGCTCAGCAAACCCTTCTTTGGCTAGCATTTGGCCTACCGTCATAGTGGCCAGCAATTCTTGGATTTGAGCTAAATCTAATTTACCCAACCATTCAGAGTTGTAGCGAATCTCTAAACGTCCAGGAGTCTCAAAATCTAATATTGGGCGTAATTGCTCTAGATAAGTTTGAGCATTTGCCATAACTTGTTCGGTGGTTAGTTGACGACGCACCTCAGATTTGCCAGTTGGATCTCCGATTTGAGCGGTAAAGTCACCAATAATCACCACCGCAGTATGTCCGGCATCCTGAAAGGCTCGCAACTTACGAAAGGGAATACTATGACCCAGATGAATATCGGTTCCTGTGGGGTCGATTCCGAGTTTAATTCGTAGCGGAATCTCGCTTTTTAAGATTCTTTGTTCTAAATTTTCTTCGGGATTATCGGATGTTGGTTGACTTGGGAAGATTTCACTCGTTCCTCTATTTAACCAATCGAAGTTCTGGGATGAAGATGACATTACTCAATTTATGATTTTCGGCCGGACTATTAAGAGTATCAAAAAAGGAGTCAGCTAAGGAAGAAGGAACGAGAACTAGTTCTAATTACTTTAGTAACTAGTTATAAAACTACTAAATCGGGAAATACCAGGCTTTTCTGGCATAATTCCTGATAAACTGATTGATCGGGATATAAAACCAAAATATATTCAACTTTTAACAGGGCTTCGCCCATTGAACGGCTGGGGTTTAAAAGCTCCACTAACTATGCCAGTAACAAAGCTTATAGCTAACAGCTTATAGCTTATAGCTAATCGCGAAGCGATTCTAAATTTTCATGTTTGACAAAATATTAATTGCTAATCGAGGAGAAATTGCGTTAAGGATTATACGTTCTTGCGCAGAAATGGGGATTGCCACTGTTGCGGTTCACTCAACAATTGATCGCCAGGCACTTCATGTTCAGCTCGCAGATGAGAGCGTATGTATTGGCCCGCCTCATTCTGGCAAAAGTTATCTCAATATCCCCAATATCATCGCGGCGGCTTTAACTCGGAACGCGACGGCTATCCATCCTGGTTACGGATTTTTGGCCGAAAATGCCAAATTTGCCGAAATTTGCGCCGATCACCAGTTGACTTTTATTGGTCCCACCAAAGAAGCGATGCTCGCGATGGGGGATAAAGCAACTGCCAAGAAAACGATGCAACAAGCAGGCGTTCCCACTGTTCCTGGAAGTAAAGGATTACTGAGGGATGAAACTGAGGCGATCGCAGCAGCCCGAGAAATTGGTTATCCAGTAATGATCAAGGCAACCGCTGGTGGTGGTGGTAGGGGGATGCGTTTCGTTGACAATGAAGCCGATTTGATTCGTCTTTTCCGCGCAGCCCAAGGAGAAGCTGAAGCTGCTTTTGGCAATGCAGGAGTTTATTTAGAGAAATTTATTGAATGTCCCCGCCATATTGAGTTTCAAATTATGGCGGATAGTCATGGCAATGCGATTCATTTGGGAGAGCGGGACTGTTCGATTCAACGTCGTCATCAAAAATTATTGGAAGAAGCTCCTAGTGCAGTTCTTCAGCCCAGGTTACGTACCAAAATGGGGCAAGCTGCGGTTAAAGCTGCTAAATCAATTGATTATGTGGGGGCGGGAACTGTAGAGTTTCTCTTGGATAAAAACGGCAGTTTCTATTTCATGGAAATGAACACCCGTATTCAGGTAGAACATCCTGTGACGGAAGTGGTAACTGGAATAGATCTGATCAGAGAGCAAATCAGAGTGGCTCAAGGAGAAAAATTAAGTTTGACGCAAAAACAGGTTGAACTCAAAGGTCACGCGATCGAATGTCGGATCAATGCCGAAGATCCTGAGCATAATTTTCGTCCCCATCCAGGACGCATTAGTGGCTATTTACCCCCAGGAGGGCCAGGGGTGAGAATGGACTCTCATGTTTATACCGATTATGAAATTCCCCCCTATTATGATTCTCTAATTGCCAAGTTAATTGTCTGGGGAGAAAACAGAGATATAGCTATTGAACGGATGAAAAGAGCCCTGCGAGAATGTGCAATTACTGGAGTCCCCACAACGATCGCATTTCACCAAAAGATTCTCGAAACTCCTGCTTTTCTCGATGGAGAAGTTTACACGAATTTCGTTCAAGAACATTTGATGTAATGAGGGCAGAGGGCAGAGGGTAGGATTTAACTGTTCACTGATAACTGATAACTGTTCACTGATAACTGTTCACTGAAGCCTCATGGCCATAGTAATTAGTCCTTGTTGCCCCAGGAGCATTTCCCGCAGAAGTGTACAAATACCAACCCAGACAATGGGGGTAATATCTACGCCACCTAAGGGGGGAATAATTTTTCTGGATATTTTGAGAATGGGCTCTGTAGGAATTACCACCAGGTTTAAGGGGAATTTGTCGGTTTCTACCTGAGGATACCAAGTTAAGACAATGCGAAAGATAAATAAAATGGTCATTAGTCCTAAACCAAGACTTAATGCCAAAGCGCTGATGTTGATTAAATCCATTATGAAAATTTTGATTATTTGTTATGCGATAAAAATAATTTTGACATATTCCCTAGCAATACTTGATCAATATGAGTTCGATGAGTACAAAATTTACTAGTTCTGAATAAGGATTTGGGGATTTAGGGAAAATCTTATTACTTCGTTGTTCAATTTGGGAAATTTAATCAAATAGGACTTACGCAAAATTCAATATTGTTATTTAGTAAATTATCGATCAAAGCCATAAATGCTACTGGGGGACCAGCCCCCCAGACCCCCGGTTGGGGCCGGGACGCCGCCCCCAAACCCCTTGCGTAAGGGTTAGCTAGTGAGTTGAACAATTAGGGCTTGTCTTGGTAGTTGTTTAATGTCCTACGAAGAAAATTGTAATTTCCCAAAAATGAATGTACCTCTAAAATATCCTGCGCTAAAATCCATGGGACATCTGCGTAAGTCCTATCAAAAAGAAAATTCGTCGAACTAATGTTGATCAATAGCTCAATTTATTGCTCGATTACAAAATCAGTAGCCTCAATAAAATTAGCAGTTACCGAATTAAGATTAGCTAACACTTCGTTACTACTAGCAATTTTAATCTGGGTGTTAGTCAAATTCTGTACTATTTCTAATTGACCGAATTCTAAACCTTCTGCGAGAACGAATTGATCAACCCCATCACGATAATCAATAATACTGTCGGTTCCTGACCCGGCAAGCAAGACAAAGAAATCTTTCCCTTCACCACCAAAGAGACTGTCATTGCCATCTCCGCCTTCAAGGCGATCGCTACCCGAACCCCCTTTCAACACGTCATTACCCGCACCGCCGACTAAAACATCATGTCCCTTATCCCCAAAGAGCAGATCCTTCCCAGAATCACCCTCTAAAACATCATTTCCTAAATTCCCCTGCAAAACATCGTCACCTCTGCCACCAAGGAGAGAATCATTGCCTCTGTTTCCTTTGAGAGTGTCTTTGCCATTATCCCCAAAGAGGTTATCATTGCCCCTCAAACCTTCGATAACATCATTGCCTTCTAGTCCTTGAATAATATCTGGAGTGATTTTTCCCTTGAGATTATCATTACCTGCTGTCCCCTTAATTTCTCCCTTTGTGGGGTTAGGATTTCCTGAATTATCGAAAGCAATAGTAGCCGTCGCAACCTGACTGATATTATTAAATGCTTCACCATCGGTGACCACAAATTCTACAACTCGATTAATATTACTGGGATTATCCGCATTATTTTCATAACTAACAGTTCCCAGAACTTGCTGATAATTTGCTACCGTATCCTCCCCAGTTAAGATTAGAGTTCCCGTGGCCGGATTATAGTTGGCTGTGATATTCGTACTGGCTGGATTGGCCGTTAAACTCTCCGCTGCGCCATCTTGCAAATTCGTAATGGTGATGACTGCTCCTTGAACAAAATCATTATTGCTATCTTGAAGCGTTAAATTATTACTCAGCGTGATCGCATTTTCCGCAAAGGAGTTGCTGTAATTAATTCCTGAGGCCCCACCGTTTAAATCAATTTCTGGTGCCGAATTACCGAACAAGACAAAAGTTTGCGGTTCCCCAGCATTATTGGTCGCAACAGCAATATCTGCAATACCGTCATTGTTAACATCTCCTGCCCTAGTAGCCAAGGTATTGTTATCGATAATAAAGCCGTTGTTACCATCAATTTGGGATATTTGAAAATCACCGTTAAGATTATTGTCGCCAAATATCACGTAGGAATTATTAACTATAAAATCATCTAACCCGTCATGATTCACATCTCCCAAACCTTCGACGGCAGTTTGATTGCTAGTTATTCCTTGAATCGTTAAATCTGCATCAAGACCAGGGTTAAACTCAGCTTCAAAGCTTTCTGTTTTGCCAAAGATGACATAAATTTCATCTGCTGCGCTAACTGCAAGCTCATCAATCCCATCACCGTTAATATCTCCTACTATGCTAACCGAGTCTCCTAGGTTATCATCGACTCCGTTACTAATGACAAAACCATTATTACCATTAAGTTCAGTGGTTTTTGTTACTTCACCAAAACTGCCAGATTTACCAAAAATAACATAGGCTTCTCCTTGGGGATTTTCATCGTAATAACTTGCCCGAGGCGCACTGATCACTAGATCGTTCAATCCATCGCCGTTAATATCTCCATTCCCACTTACCGAATGGCCTAAAGAAGCATTATTAGCAGAAAAATAATTATTATTCCCAACACTTTCTGCAATTACAAAACCATTACTACTATCGTTAAGGGGAATATTAATCGCAGCATCAAAACCTTGGGCTTTCCCGAAAACCACTAAGCCAGCGCCTTCACTATATTGTTTACCAGCAGCTAAGGATGGTTCACTAGTTCCCCCAATGATAATGTCGTCAAAGCCATCACCGTTAAGATCTCCTAAATTACTAACGGATTCGCCAAGATCCCCAATATCTCTGGGCGATGAACCCGAAGTGACGATAAATCCCTTGCTACCATCAAGATCGTTGGTTTTTACTAAAGAGGGATTATTCTCTCCACCAAAAATAATATAGGCTTGACCACCTACTGTAGCAAAACGATAGGCTGTACTACTATAACCAGAAGAACCATCATCAATGTCTCCACCAATAATGACATCGGCAAAGCCATCGCCGTTAACATCTCCGGCACTGCTGACAGTTCTGCCAATAAAAGCGCCATCTCCTCCTTCGATAATCAAACCATTATTGCCATCTAAGCGATCGCGATTGAGATTGGCATCGAAATTACTATCCTGACCAAAAACTAGATAACTTTGTCCCGATCGCAGAGTATTGTAGTCATTGGAAGTATCTGTCCCTGCCGAAGGTAACCCGATAATGAGATCGGCAAAGCCATCTCCGTTGACATCGCCTGCATCACTCAGTGAACGAACCGAACCATGGAAAACTAGAGTTTCACTAGTATCAAAAGTTGCCCCATCAACTACCGAATTGGGAAAAATGGCATTGTCGCGAGCAAATTCTACTGTGGCAGTGGCCACGGCGCTAAGATTATTAACGCTTTCTCCGTCATCAAGGGCAAATTCTATAAAGCGATCGCGATTATCCGGAATAGCCGCTTGGTTGTTATAGGTCACCTTTTCTAATACATTTCGATATTTACCAACAAAATCATTGCCTGTTAAGCTCAAAGTTGCCGTAGTCGGATCATAACTGGCAACAATATTCGTTCCGGTGGTGTCAACGCTGAGGATTTCTTGAATACCATCAAAAGGATTGGTAATTTTAATCGTTGCTCCTACCAAAGTCGTATTATCATCATCTCTGACAACTAATTCATTTGCTTCGGCGATCGCAATTGGTTGGTTGGTAAAGCTAGTAGTCGAGTTCCGTCCTGGGGTTTCTTGGTCCAAATCCAACCGTGGCGCTAGATTATTTGCCGTTGTCCCTCCTGTTGCCGAACCAAAAATAACAAAACTTTGCTCCGATCTAGAGGTTATTACCAAGTCATCAAAACCATCACTGTTGAGATCTCCAGCACTACTAACAGCTTCTCCCAAATCACCAAATCTTTCAATCCCATTCAGAATAAAACCATTGCTCCCGTCTAAATCATCAGGAGTTATACTAGCTGCCAAATCTTCGGCTTGACCATAGACAATATAAGCTTGTCCCGCACTGAACTGCCCGTAGGGGTCTGCCTGCTTGTTGCCAATTACAATGTCGTCGAAACCATCGCCGTTGAAATCTCCTGCACTGCTCACATTCAAGCCATCGAAACTAGAGCTCCGCCCAGTATTAAAAGCAAAACCATTATTGCCATCCAAAGTATTAAGATTCACCTCGACGCCAAGATTTCCTGTTTGACCGAAAATAACATAGGCATCATTACTTCCGGCAACGATCAGATCCGCAAGGCCATCGGCGTTAACATCTCCGGCACTGCTAACAGATTTTCCCAGCTCATCAAAACGTTCTAAGCCAGTGATCTTAAATCCTTGGGTCTGGTTAAGATTCGCTAATTCCAGGTTTTCGCTAAATTCTGTTTGACCATAAACCACATAAGCTTCGCCGTTTCTATTGCCACCATTGGGCGCACCAATGATCAGGTCATCAATGCCATCATTATTGAGATCTCCTGCCCTGCTAACAGATTCTCCCAGGCGATCGCCATTTCCTACACCTGCGATCGCAAATCCGTTATTACCATCGAGACTAGCTAAATCAAAATTGGCCTCAAACCCTGTCCCATTGCCAAAAACTACATAGACTTGTCCGGCCTTAGTCTCACTATAGGAGCCACCGGGAGCGCCGACAGCAAAGTCTTCTACTCCGTCACCGTTAATATCTCCAACCGTACTAACAGCAAAGCCCAATTGATCATTACGAGTTAAGCCATTGAGAATAAAGCCATTCTCCCCATTAAGAGCATTTAAATCAAAATTAGCGGTAAATGGCTCAGTCTGACCAAAAATAACGTAACTTTCTCCTGCCGATCTCTCGTCGCCAATATCGGCAAAACGGGCTCCGATAACAATATCTTTAATCCCATCATTGTTAATATCTCCTGCACTAGCAACAGAGCTCCCAAATTGATCATTACGGCCTAAAGCATCAATGACAAAACCATTAGTGCCATCAAAATCTTCGACGGCAAATTCATTAGAAAACCCATCTTGTTCACTCAAAACAACATATACTCGATCCTTGATAAAAGGATCTCCCAATATAATATCGTTAGTCCCATCTCCGTTAAGATCACCGGCTTGCCCTGCGAAACTACTAGAAAAATTGAGAGTTATCCCATTTTTACGGGCTAAGTCTTGAGTGACGAAAGAGGATCTAACCATATTGTTGCTTTAAACCTTACAATTTCTTATTTTCGTAGTAATAGCTACTACGCATTGTAATTTAAGATCTATTAATTAAGAGTTACTTTACATTTTTGAGCAAAAAAGTTTTTGTAATCATTATTAGGCTTCGCCTTTGCCGGCAAAAAGCAACCCTAATTATTCTTTAAAACAGTACCTAAAATACAAGTTCTCTCTAGATTAACCCCATTAAAATTAGTTCCTTCCAACTCAGCACAAAGAAGATTGGCTTCTGATAAATTTGCCCCGGCAAGATCGGCACCTCGCAAATCAGCCTCTTCTAAATTACTTTGACTGAGATTACTACCTTTTAAATCTGCCTGTACCAGGTTAGCCCCCTTAAGATTGGCATTATTGAGGTTAGCGCCTCGTAAGTCAGCACCCCGCAAGTCAACACCTTGAAGATTTACCCCTGTTAAATTCGCTCCACTTAAAAATGCTCCAGCTAAAGAAGCTTGAACCAGTTTTGAGCCCATAAAATTAGCTCCACGAAGATTTGCCCCCCGTAAGTCGGCATTGCTGAGGTCAGCTTGCATGAGATTGGCTCCGACAAGATTGGCGCGAAGATCCGTTTGGGTCAATTCTGCTCCTAATAAATTGACGCCATCTAATCTCGCCCCTTGAAGATTAGAACCTGATAAGTCAATGCCTGCCAAATTAGCTCCTGAAAAGTTAACTTTTGCTAACTGACAACCAGCAAGATTCTCATCTTCTAGATCAACGCCAGGGAACTGTGTATGAGTTCCGCTGCGAATTTTTTCTAATGCTACCAAGGTTTCCATTCTGTTCTGTTTTAATTTAAATTTTGCTTTATACAATGCACGTACTTATACTGAGAATGACTATAAAGGAAATATAAGTTTATTTTAAATAAATATAAATCAAATCATAGGCCACTAATAATACCCAAATTAACGATGAATATGTGTAATGTATTTAAAAACATATATAATATATCAAACATAATGTGTTCAAAAATTTATAAAACTGCGAGTTTAGACCGATGATACCACTGTACATATACAATTGTGGGGAACTTCACGCAGTCAAAGAATCATCTTTTTGCTTTCAAACCTGGGCGGTTTCTTTGGTTGCTAAGGGGATAATAATCGATTTTAATCTTCATTCTGACTATCCTCATGTCTTGAGTTTATCCTTGATTTTAGATCTCCTATGCCAGAAAAGTATTCATTATCTTGATGAAGAGCAGTTTTGGCAAGAGGTTTCTCCGATCAATAAATGTTGGTATGACTGGAATAAACATAATGAGATGAACTAAAAAAATTGAGAATTGCTTGTCCTCGAATGGGGGAAAATTAAAAATTAAAAATTGTTGATTTGACACTTTAACATTTAACACTTAACAAGTATCGTAAATTTGAAATATTATTCTAGTTATTGGCAACTTTTGCCTTATATTCGCTCTCAAGCCGTTGCGATCGCATTTGCTTTATTTTGTACTATAGTTTTCACTGTTTTTTGGCCTTTTCTGGCCTGGCTAGCTGGCAGTATAAGTCGCGAAATTGGGCAGGGTAATATCGAAGGAATTATCAGGTTTGCCATTATTGCCGTCGTTATTTTTTTTATCAGAGGTGTTGCCCAATATGGACAGGATTCTCTGATGGCTAAGGCTTCTTTAAATATTGCCCTCAAACTACGAACTGTCACTTACAATCATCTTCAGAAACTTAGCTTAAATTATTTTGAGACAGCGAAAACAGGAGATTTAACCTATAGATTAACTGAGGATGTCGATCGCATTGGCGAAGTAGTTAATCATTTTTTCCATCAGTTCATTCCTTGTATCTTGCAATTTATTGTGGTTTTGGGCTACATGGTATGGCTCAATTGGCAATTAACAGTTGCAACCTTGATTCTTGCTCCTTTGATGGTAGTTTTGATTGGGTTCTTTGGCGGCAAATTACTAAAATTTTCCCGTCGTAGCCAAAATCGTATTTCTAACCTTTCTGCTTTACTTACGGAGTTTTTTGGAGGAATTAGGTTAGTCCAAGCTTTTACCGCAGAAGACTATACTCTAAATCGTTTTGCGATCGAGGTCGAAGATTATAAAAAGGCCAAGTATACAGCAGAAAAAATTAAGGCTTTTCAGGTTGTTGTGGTCGGATTTCTCTATGCGATGAGCATAATTTTTCTGCTATTTCTGGGTGGGTGGCAAATCTCTCAGGGCAATATTACTGGCAGTGAATTTATTAGTTATTTTGCCTCTGTAGGCTTATTGATCGATCCGATCTCTCTAACCACTAGTAACTACAATGAGTTTAAGCAGGTAGAAGCTTCTGTAGATCGGGTTTTTGAATTATTAGCTATCAAGCCGGATATTAACGAAAATCCTGACGCGATCGCCTTACCCAAAGTTACGGGTCAAGTGGAATATTGCGATGTTACTTTTAGTTATACTGCTCAGGTAACCGTCGTTGATAATATCAGTTTTAAAGTTACCCCAGGACAGACGATCGCATTAGTTGGTTCTTCTGGTGCGGGAAAATCAACTTTAATGAATTTACTATTGCGTTTTTACAACTGCGATCGCGGTCGTATTTTACTCGATGATATTGACATCAAGGATGTCAGCCTTAAAAGTCTGCGAGGACAAATTGGGATTGTTCCCCAAGAGACTATTCTGTTTTCCGGTACGATCGCCGATAATATCTCTTTCGGCAAAACAGGTTTTGGCCCACAGGAAATCGAAAATGCCGCGAAAATTGCCAATGCCCATGAGTTTATTAGTGAATTATCCCAAGGTTACTATACCTACGTTGGAGAAAGAGGGGTTAATCTCTCAGGCGGTCAGAGACAGAGAATTGCGATCGCAAGAGCAATTTTATTTAATCCGCGCATTCTCATTCTTGACGAAGCCACTTCAGCCTTAGACTCAGAATCAGAAGCCTTAATTCAAGAAGCAATGACCCGCATCATGCGCGATCGCACAGTGTTCATTATTGCCCATCGCTTAGGCACAGTGCGTAATGCAGATACCATTTTGGTCCTAGAAAAAGGTCGGATCATCGAGTCGGGCAATCACGAAGAGCTATTGGCCTTAGATAGTCGCTATGCTAGCTTTTATGCTCAGCAAATGTGAGTTCAAGAAAAGGTAATTTCCCCCGTGCCGATTAACTTCCAAGCTCTTGAACTATAGACCTGTACCATCGCAGAGAACTTTAAGTCAAATTCGCCTGATAGTTTGCCATGATGCTTAGGACAAGTGAAAATTTTATCGCTACTTTGAAAAAGCGGGAACTCCAGATCTAGCATCGGATTGGGAACCAAAAAATAACTATTATTTTCTAGCTTGGGTTCAAGAATAATCCAATAGTTACCATGCTTGGCCTCTCTGAACAAAATTTCAGACTCCCCATTTGTTGTTTCCTGGCCTATACCCTGATAAACTTCAACTTCAATTACTTTTGGTAACAATAACTGAGGATGTTCACGATATACAATTATGAGCTCTTCTTCTGTTGTCAAAGTAGTTGCTATAGCTGAAGATTCTGGCGGAGTGACTTGTTTAGTCGCTACTTTAGAGGGCATGGAAATTGTCGAAGACTTAGCATTTGTGAGCCTGATTTGCTTTCTATAAGCATCATTACTAGAGGGTGATACCAGATGAATATCTTGCTGTTCTAAAGTCTTCTTCCCATCGAGTATCAGCTTATTTGCCGAATCAATTAATTGATAGGACTGCTGCTCTTTTGCTTCCAAACTATGAAGATAATCGACAACCTGCTGATCAGAAATTTTAGGATTTTGTATTTTATCCAAATCTTGCTTAGGCCAAAAAGAGCGTTTATTTTTGTAAGATTTTAAGGCAACAAAGATCGCGCAACTGGACAAAAGAGCTAGAGCAGTTAATACATTAAAATTTAAAAGATCAATTTCTCCAGAAGAATTATTAGTTAATTCTGAAATATCTGTTTTTTGTCTAGTCTTTAGTTTACTTGCTTCAACATTTTGAGAAACAGAATTAATAGTTTGTACTTTATCCAATAAATTATCAGAGACAATATTCTCCAGTTGAGAAACTTGTAATTCCAATTCCCTAGCTTTATTCGTAGAGATCAAAGAAAATTTATGTTGAGTTATAGTATCAAAAACACTATTATTATACGAATCTTGATTGGTAAAAATTTGTCCTTGTAGTTCTATAACAACTGACGCAGAGGGCTGATTTAATACTTTTGCCAAGTTAGATATAATTGTCTTTTGAAATCTTAAGTTTTGCTCGATGTCAGTGAAAACTTGTTCTTTTTGTAAGAGATGAGAGAATTCAGAGTTTTTCTCTATATCTGTAGTAAAATCAAGCCAAATTCGATTGAGTTTTTGCCAGTTGGTTAATACCAGTTGCGTATCTACTACATTGCTCGTTCCTGAAGAATTGAATTGTGCTTGCAGTTGAAAATTCAAACTATCTACTGTTTGGCGAAAATTTTCTGCTTTTTGTTGAAGAATTTCAATTCCTTGAAGTACATCTTGGCCGTTTTTTAGAATCTGGACTTGTTTTGCAGTGATTGATGAAGGATTAGAGATAACTGGAACCGATGCTTGCGCAGAGAAGTTGGAAGATAAAGTCCAAATTAAAGAAGAAAATAATAATCCTTTAATTAAGTTACTTTGGCTCATAATCACTTACTCTTAAATTGAATATAAATTAGTTGGAGATTTAAAAAACCACTTTGTAATCAGTTAACTGTCATTCGCTTAGTTAAAAAGCTAACAGTTGAGCAGCATATACAATCCAAACGCCTTAATATAGCTTGACAAAAGCTCAAACGCCAATTTTTTGTTACATATTTGTTGCATAACGTCAGTTCGACGAATTTTTCTTTTGATTAAATTTCCCAAGTTGAACCACGAATTAATAGGCTGTTCCCTAGACCCCCAAATCCCTAAATCCCCTCAGAACTAGTAAATTTTGTACTTATCGAACTCAGGTTGCATAAATTCTTGTAGGGTGAACTTTTGACTGCCGCTTTAAAATCGAAGTTTCTTGGTGTTTTCCACTAAACTAAGAGCAAAAGCATCAACTCTTTCTGCCAGTTTTTCATCAGTTAATTTTCCTGCTTTATCAAAAGCTTTCCAAGCCTGTCCGATCGCGATTTGCTCAGGAATGACCCAAGCATGTACCCAGCGCATAATAATTCTCAGTTCATTCAGGGCATTACTGTTAGATTGCCCGCCTAAAACACTGATCATTCCTGTTACTTTGCCCGACAAATGCTCGAAACTCATCAAATCCAAGGCATTTTTCATGACCCCACTCACGCTGCCGTGATATTCGGGAGTAGCTAAGATTAAACCATCGGCCTCTTTAACTTTGGCTTTTAAGATCTCCACATCAGGATAATCGGGATATTCATCCCCACCATTACAAAAAGGTAATTGCATTTGTTTAAGATCGAGAATCTCTACTGATGCACCCAAAGCTTCAACCTTACTAGCTGCAAGTCTTAAGGCCATCTCACTATAAGAACCTTGACGCAGACTGCCGATAATTCCTACTATTTTCATTTACTTACTCATACTCATAATGATTATGTATAAGATATCAGATCTTTGCGGTTCTTGCCCGAGTTTCTGGAAGCCAGAAAATAGTAAGTTGCTTATTCGTTAAGTTTTCTTAAAATATTCAACTATTAAACAAAGTCTGCGGTTAGCCTGTTGGCTGTCTTTTCTCGGTATTTTCCGAACGAGAAATTGTTATTTAAGGTTCGCAACAAACATATTAAGTTCAGCTATGTCTAATCTAACTATCTCTGATACCATAGTGAGTCAACTAAAAGAAATAATGGCGAGTGAATTGGATCTCAATCTGAAAGTAGAGGAGATTGATGAGAATGCCAATTTACTAGAAAGTGATATGGGAGTTGATTCTCTGGCGATCGTAGAACTGATTTATTTAGTAGAAGAACATTTCAAGATTGAGTTTATCGATGATGAATTGACTCCAGAGAATTTCGAGACTTTAAATATTCTGGCAAATATAGTTTCTAGTAAGCAAAAAAATAATTAATGTCTAAAGTACTAACAGTTGCCCATATTATCCCTGAACTTGACATTAATATTATGGGAGGAGTTGGTAGGTTTTTACAAAATTTAGTGAGATGTCTTCCTCGTAATGCGGTTAAAACAATAATTTTGTCATATAAAGCGCAAGAATCGGACAAACAGTTTTTTCAAGATTTAGGTGTTACTGTCTTTAGTCGGTTAACTCATAACCAAGAGGAAGAAGGCAATTCCTTAGAGGTTACTCAATGGATGATCAACACTCTTAAGCAAATTAAGCCAGACATAGTTCAAACCAATGCTTTCTGGGGGGATACCTTAGGAAGATTAGCGGCACAAAAAGCTGGGGTTCCCGTAATAGTTGTTCGAGAAAACAATGTAAACCTCGGCGAAATAGGCAGACAGAAAAAGATGAAGCATCGTCTGGCAAAAATCACTGATGCTGTCGTCTGTGTTTCCGAAGCTGTTAAGCAATATGCCCATAAAGTGGAAAACATTCCGCATCATCGCCTACAAGTGATCCACAATGGTGTAATGCTTAATCAGTATTACTTTGACGGTAATTTACCAAGCCCAAGCCCTTGGGAATTTGTCTTTGTCGGTAGATTAGAACCACAAAAAGATCCTTTGCTTTTGATTGATGGGTTCGCCGAATTGATTCATAAATATCCTCATTGTCGCTTATCAATTATTGGGGATGGTAGCTTACGAGAAGAATGCGTAACTCAGGTTGCAAAACTAGGCATATCTCAGTCCGTTAGTTTTTTGGGCTATAAACCAAAACCTTGGGATTGGGTGAAATCGAGCAGCGTCTTGATTATGACTTCTTGCCATGAGGGACTACCAAATACTGTCTTAGAAGCTATGGCTTTGGGGGTTATTTCTATTGTGCCAAATCTTCCTGTAATGAGTGAGATAGCTAGAGCAGATTTAGAAGCTATATTCTATGAGCTCGGCGATCGCGGGCAACTAGTAACTGCTATCGAATCAGTATTAGAGATGACTGTAGAACAAAGAATTCAAATAAGTAGAGCAGCCAGAAGCAGAGTGGAAAAAGATTTTGATGCTCAGCAGATGGCAGATAAATACTTGAGCTTATATCAAAAGCTTTATGCAAATCAAGTATTAACTGTATAAAACATTAAACTTACTTATTAATTTAAGACTTATGATTATATCTAGAAAGCATAAATTTATTTTTATAAAGTCAAAAAAAACTGCTGGTTCCAGTATTCAAGCTGCTCTTGCTAAAGTTTGTGACAAGACTGATTTAGTTACAGGACTTCTCAGCAGCAATTATTCAATTCTCGATCAAAAAAGAAAGCATCAAATAAGCTACAACTTATTAAAAAATAAACAAAAGCTTCTTGAGCCGCCCCTAAAAAGACATATTACGTCCCATATTCCTCTAAAGAAACTAAAGTCTACATTAAAAGATGAGTACAACAATTTTTTTAAATTTGCTTTTATCAGAAACCCTTGGGATTTAGTTGTCTCGAAATTTTTTTGGAATAAACATATTCATAAACATGATTTTGACGATTTCCATCAATGGTTATGGCAAGAATATCAATTTGAAATCTGGAAGGCAGATCAATTACATTTATATACTCATATTGATGGCAAGTATGATTTGGATTTTATGGGCAGATATGAGAATATTGAGCAGGATTTTCAGTATGTTTGTGATCAGCTTCACATAGGAACTTTAAAGCTGGGAAATGAAAAGAGAATTTCTCGAAAAAGAAAGCATTATACAGAATATTATTCCGAGCAAGATCAACATCTTGTAGCAAGATTATTTCAAAAAGATATCGATTATTTTGACTATAAATTTGGAGAGAACTAATGCCAATTTCTTATCGGAATAAGTTTATTTTTATTAAAATTAATAAGACTGCTGGCACGAGTATTCAATCTTGTATTAATGAATCAGTTGAAGACTTACAAGAGACAGGCCATCGTATTCTAAGAGATTATAAAGTTAACTACCAAGATTTTTTTAAGTTTACTTTCGTAAGAAACCCTTGGGATAAAATGGTGTCTTTTTACCATTTTCACCGTTACAGAAGGTTTGACTTGTTACCTAGTAACAAAAAGCCATCATTCAAAGAATTTATAACAACTGAGATGCATAATCTAGAATTTACTAAACACCAAGGTAAATCTTCTCGAAGCTTTAGAATGTCAAATCAATTAGACTGGATAAGCGATCATAATGGCAAGATAGCCATAGACTTTATTGGTAGATACGAAACTTTGCAATCAGACTTTGAGCTCGTTTGTGATGCTCTGCAAATTCCTAGAAAAATATTACCTCACAAGGTTAAGTCTAGACATAAATCCTATAGAGAATACTACGATGCTCAAACTCAAGAAATAGTCTGCCAACGGTTTCGAAAAGACATTGAATATTTTAAATATGAATTTTAAAAATCAACTATGAGTAAATATGCTGTTATAACTTTAGCGATCGGATACCAAAGATTTTGGAAAAGGACTCATGCCATCATGAGAAATTACGCCGACAAGATAGGAGCCGATTTTATTAAGATAACCGAGAGAAAAATTCCCAATTCATCAGAATTTACTACTGGATATAATTTAGAAAAATTTCAGATCTATAATTATCTATCAATTTATGACAGAATCATCTTTTTTGACGGCGATATTGTGATTCATCCCCAATGTCCGAATCTATTTGAACTAGTTCCAGAAAATCGCTTGGGTGTGGTCTGCGAAAATGCGCCTTGCTACGACAGAAGTTTTACTTTCCAAAAAGCCTGCAATTTTTATGGTGCAAAATATCCAGGAAATTCTGAGAATTGGTTTAATGGCGGCATGATGGTTGTGTCGCAACCTCAAAAGAAACTTTTTATTCCCCCCAAAAAGATTAGAGATTTTCCCGCAGAACAAGCTGATGGTGCAATATCTCACAATTTTGTCTGGTTGGATACGCCTATGCTAAATGCTTGGAGAATCATCAAGAATATCGAAATCAAAAATTTGGGATTTAGATTTAATTATGTCGGCTCCCTCAAGAGTTTGACTAATAAGCCTTTTGAACCAGAAGATGCTTTTATCTTTCATGGTTCTGGATTTGAGAAACCCTATATTTATAAAATGATTAAAAGCTGGTATGGGGCTTTGAGTCCTTTTCAAGATACTGAGAGTCTTGCTGCTAAGGAGAGATAAATGATTATTTCACATCAATATAAATATGTGTTTTTACATATTCCAAAAACTGCGGGAACTAGCATTCAGGTAGCTTTGGGGTTAAGAGCAGGCATTTTGGGAAGACGCTTGGCAAATAACTATACTTTGATCGGCGAAACTCAGCATCATGTTGTGCCAGAAGAAATACCTCAAGATTATTTTGTCTTCACTTTCGTCAGAAATCCTTGGGACAGAATTTTGTCCTACTATATGTTTCGCAATGAACCGAGAAATTCGCGCCGACTATCAATTCATCCAGAAGAGAGAATAATTACTTTTAAAGAATGGCTCAATAGACTAGATGAATTCAAAAAATATAGACGTATAAATCCTGCATTTAAGATTGCTATTCAACCCCAAATGGATACTATTAATGATTATCCAAACTTTATAGGTAAATATGAAAATCTAGAAGAAGATTTAAAGTTTATTTGTCAGAAAATAAACCGAGAATACAAAACTTTTAAAAACGTTAATCCTACGACTAAAAAGAAAAAGCATTATAGTGAATACTATGATGATGAAACCAAAGATCTAGTAGCTGATTTGTACAAAAAAGATATTGAATATTTTGGATATAATTTTTAAAAATTCTCAAATATAAATTACTTACAAATGGAAACGTCGCCCACAGATAATAATAAAAACAAAGCTGACTCACAAAAAAAAATACCTAATTTATGGAAAAGTATTAGAGCAAATGTAAGATATAAACATCAATCTTTTCCTATTTCATTAGCCTCACGTAATGTTAATCTTCCCTTGTCTTTTAATCAAGAAAGACTCTGGTTTATTGAACAACTGCAATCAGGTACTTCTATTCATAGCATGAGTTGTAGTATCAAATTCGATAGTGCAATTAATGTCACAGCTTTAGAGCGAAGTCTTAGAGAAATTATTCAACGCCATGAAATTTTGCGTACTGCATTCCAATCTGTAGACAATAATCCAGTTCAGGTTATCAGTCCTGCCATCGAAGTTAATTTAAAGCTGATAGATCTGCGAGCATTACCTGAAAAGAAACGCCAAAAAGAAGCTAAAAGAATAATTGCTGAGGATAAGAAAAAGCCTTTCGATCTCACTCAAGCAGGATTGTGGCGTTTCCAACTGCTGCGCTTGGAGGAAGAATCATATTCACTATCAGCGCGAATTCATCATATTATTTTCGATGCTTGGTCTGGTCGTATCTTCAAAAAAGAATTATTAGCACTCTACGAAGCTTTCTCCACAGGCAAACCTTCACCGCTTCGACCCTTGCCAATTCAATATGCAGATTTTGCTCAGGCTCAAAGAGCTTGGCTACAGGGTGAAGTGTTAGAAAATCAGCTTGATTATTGGAGACAAAAATTTAGTGGGAAAATTAGCCCTCTCAAGTTGCCAATTGATTATCCCAGAACTAATGCTACTAGCGATCGCGGTGCCAGCCAGAAGTTAATATTCTCCCCAGAACTTACTCAAAATCTTAAAGCGCTAACTCGTCAGGAAAATATTTCTCTTTTTGTGACTCTTCTAGCAGCTTTTCAAGTTTTGCTCTATTGCTATACAGGACAAACTGACCTCATTCTCTCTTCTCCGAATGCCAATCGTAATCGAGTTGAAACCAAAAAACTGATTGGCTATTTCAATAGTATTTTGGCATTGCGTACTAATTTGACAGGTAATCCTAGTTTTAAGCAAATACTAAGTCGTGTTAGTCAGGTTGTTCTCGAAGCGAATAACTATCAAGATTTTCCCCTCGACAAACTTTCAGACTTGCCCAATCTAGCCAATATTCCTCTCTGGAGATGTATGTTCGGCTTGCAGAATATTCCTGGCAAGAAATTAAACCAGTCAACTGTTCACAAAGCCAGTAATGTAACCAAAAAATCAGAAAAGACCGTAAATTTTGATTTATATTTGTCTATGAAAGAAAAGGATGGACAACTAAAGGCAGGATTAAAATATAAGACCGATCTTTTCACCGCAACTACTATCACTCAGATGCTAGAGAATTTTCAAACTCTACTAGAAACTGTAGTTGCCAACCCCAATATTTGTCTAGAAGAATTACCCTCACTACAACAAGAATTCTCTATTGACACCTCAAAAATAACCAAAGTATTAACACAACATTCCCAGATAGAAGACAGCATAGTTTTAATTCAAGAAGATACACAAACAGAAAAGCAGCTTGTTGCTTATGTTATTCCCTCTCAAAAGCAAGTTCTCAAATCAGATGAACTACGCTCTTGCCTCAAACAACAGCTACCTAATTACCTAGTTCCTTCGGCTTTGATTCTCATCGAAGCAATCCCTTTAACTCCTGAGGGAAAAGTAGATAATAATGCTTTAAATACTTATTACCAAATTAGACAGCAATCAGCACAAGAATATATCGCTCCTCGCACTTCCACAGAAAAAAAACTAGCAGAAATTTGGACAAAAATATTATGGTTAGAGCAAGAGATTGGGATCTACGATAATTTTTTCGCTCTTGGTGGACATTCCCTCCTCGCTGTTCGTTTAGTCACAGAAATTGAGAAGACATTCAACCAAAAACTACCGTTAAATCTTTTTGCGCAGCTAAGTACCATCGCTGAACTGGCTAAGCTTCTTGACCAAGAACCAGCAGCAATTTCTAACTTTTTCCCATCATTAAAACACCCAGCTCTAACAAATGAAATATACCATCAACTACTCGCCTATACCTCGGGATGGCCAGGAACCAGAGTTAACCCAAACTCTTTGGTCATTGGGATGAATACCAAGGGGACTAAGCAGCCACTTTTCTGGTGCTTACAAGGTTTTAGGGAATTATCCCAATTATCTAAGTATTTAGGAGCCGAGCAACCCACCTATGGGATGCGCTCAGCTCACCTAATAGCAAAATACACTCCAGATAATATTAGGGCGATCGCAGCTCAATATGTTTCGGAAATTCTGGCGATTCAGCCCCATGGCACCTATCTCTTGGGTGGCAATTGTCAAAGTGCCAGCATTATTTTTGAAATTTCCCAACAACTTCAGAAGCAAGGTAAGACTATAACTTTACTCTGTTTAATGGAACGATTTATTCCTGAAGTCTATTCAGGTAGAGTAGCTCTATTTTTCGGTCGCGGGAGTCGCTTTAATCCTTACAAAAAATTTCGGAATCCCCAATTAGGTTATCGCAAGTTTTATACAGGAGAATTCTCCTTAAATATCTTTCCTGGGGAACATGGGCGATTTTTTAGTGAGCCGAACATCCAAATACTTGCTGATAAATTAAATACTGAGATCGATAAAGCTCAGTCAGCATCGGTTGCGAATAAGCTTTCTCAGGAAAAATATCAAATATTGCCGTTAGCCGCCTATCAAGCAAAAATAGTTCCTAAAAAGTCACTAGATTTATTAGAAGTAACTACTGAAGAACCATTAATAGTTTCATTTAGCGTTACAAATATCAGTTCTATTACCTGGAAGGCAACTGATAGTAGTGGAATCAGACTAGGAAATCATTGGTTAGACTCCAACGGTAAAGTTATTTGTTGGTTTGATGGTATAGCTAATCTTTACCAAGATATCTTGCCAGGAGCTACTGCCAGTTTGAAATTAAAAGCTATCCCGCCACAAAAGCCAGGCTCTTATCAATTAGAATTAGATTTGCTCGAAGAAGGTGTTACTTGGTTTAAAGACAAAGGTTCGGAAACTACGATAATTGAAGTAGAAGTAAAATCTCCCAATCGTGAATCCTTGATGGAAGTAGCAGAACATGGATTCCCTTTGATAAAAAGCCGCTCTAGAAAACTGAGATTTCCCTATCCTCAACTTGAGAACTTGGGTCCCAATTTTATTGGGGCCACTGGAGGTTCGGGAACTCGTGTTGTGGCTAAAATTGTTAAACAAGGCGGCCTATTTCTTGGTAATAATTGTAATGAATCTGAAGATTCCCTAGATATATTAGGTGGCTTTTCAACAGGAAGAATGATTGCCCACTGGCAAAAACCGATGCCAACTGAACTATACGCTCAGATGGTTCAAAAACTGGAAAACGGTTTGACAAAACTTTTGGCAGGTTTGCATTCAACTCAAATGCTTCAATCCTGGGGTTGGAAAGTCCCTCCCAGTATTTTTAGCATACCTTTTTTACATAGTCAGTTTCCCCAGATGAAATGTTTACATCTGATTCGTGATGGTAGAGATATGGCTTACTCTAACAACCAAAATCAATTAAGGTATCTAGGTCCTGTGGTTCTAAATGTGGAAGAACTTTATTTGAGTAACCCGTTACAATCAATCGCTCTATGGAGTAAGCTTAATCTTTTAACAGCAGAATATGGGGAGAAATATTTGCCCGATCAGTATTTGCGGATTCGCTTTGAAGATCTCTGTTTGCAGCCAATTCCCACGATTGAACGTATTTTTAAGTTCTTTGGGTTAACAGATGACATTGAGCAAATTGCACAAACCGAAGTAGCCCCACCTAATTCTTTGGGGCGTTGGCAAGCTCAAGACCCAGAGATACTAGCAAAGCTTCATCAGATTGGAAAAGTCGCATTGGAAAAATTTGGTTATGTTGAACAATCTCCACAGTTAAATGATCGGAAATCTCAGACAAAGATATTAGAATCTAAGAACTCTGGATTTTATCTTCAAAAAGGTCATTTTTATTATGAAAGGGGTGATATGGTTAATGCGATCGCCAATTATCAAAAGGCGATACAACTAAACTCTCATCAACCTGTTGAACTGTATCAAAATCTGGGGATTGCGTTAACTAATCAAGACAAGTTTACAGAAGCGATCGCAGCTTACCAAAAAGCTCTAGAATTAGAACCTGATAATGCAGATATTTATTTTTTGCTGGCAACGATTCAAACCAAGCAAAAGAATTTAGTTGAAGCAGCCACTAACTATTACAAAGCTATTGAGCTGGAACCAAAAAATTCTTGGTTTTACAAAGATTTGGGTCTAGTCTTAACTTGCTTAGATCGCTTAGAAGAATCGATAGAAATTTATACGAAGGCCATCACCTTAGATCGAGATAATTCCAGTTTTTATAAGTATTTGGGTTCAGCCCAGATCAGAACAGGACATCCAGAAATTGGAGTTCAATCTTACGAAAAGGCAAAAGAGCTGAATCCTGAACAATCAGAAGTTTGTGAGACGAGGATGAGCCAAGATTATCGAATATTAGGCAATAATTATCACCAACAAGACAATCCTGAAGCTGCGATACTGGCTTATCGTTGTTGCCTAGAATTAAAACCAAATCAATATGGAGTTTATCTGTCTTTAGGCAAAAATTTGCATAAACTCAATCAAATAGCAGAGGCGATCGCAATTTATCGTCAAGCGATCGCACTGGTTCCTGAAAACCCCTCGGCTTACCAAGCTTTGGGTCAGGCGCAACTCAACTCTGGAGATATTCCTGGTGCGATCTCATCCTATGAAAAAGCCATTGTCTTGGACTCTAAACCATCTTTTGCTATCTATAAAAAACTGGGAAATATTCTGAGAACAGCAGGGGACATCGAGGGTGCGATCGCCGCCTACACAAAAGCTCTTGAATTAGACCCTGACAACAAAATTGTCTGGCAGAGTTTAGCCAAGCTCAACCAACAACAGCAGAGAAAAAACAATATTTAAAACTCTAAATTGGGAAGCGTTTCATCGCCGATACGGCATCTCTGGCATTATTGACTAAACCACTGGGAATATAAGGAATTTGGGGGATTTGCAGGAGCACATCAATAGTGCGTCGCAACATTCGCACAATGTCGCCTTCTGCCAGATTGGTGTTGTCGCATAGCTCATTCCATTCCACACCCAAGGCCCAATTTTCGGCCAGTCCCACCAGTTCATATTCTCGCCAAATAGGACAACCAACACCATAGCGATGTTGTACCTGAAACAGATGAGGACGTAATTCCCGCAGAGTAGAAGTGGTAGCTTCTTGTTCTGGCTGACGACGTTGAATCCCCAAAGCTTCTAGAACTTCTGGTGCTGGGGCATATTCACACCAAATATCTCCCCGAGGAGTTTCGGTCACGAGTGCTGATACTGCAGCGGCTAAATGATGAGGTGCTAGGTTATCCAGTTCCCCTGATCTAAATGCGATCGCCAGCCACAGTTCATTATCCCCTCTAATAGTTGCTGCGGCCTGGCCCAGCGCTGTAGGGTTATAGCCGTCAAGGGCGGAAAATTCCTGCAAAACTTTAATCAAATTCAGAAAATCCTCCCAATAATAGGATTGATTTAATTTATGCTTTTGGTATTTTGTTTGGCTTTTATGGAGTTTATTCCGCAAGAAGTCCCGTTTTTGCTGTTTTTTCAGCAATTGATTGAGGTTTTTGTATTGATTGAGCGGGTGAGCGTCTAATCGTTCCTCAATCTGCTCTATTTTCTGCTGTTGCTCAATAACTTCTGGGGCCGGGGCTTGGGGAATAATATAACTGCTGAGATTATGAGCCACAATCGCACTAGTTTCGCCCCCTAATTGTAATTTTCCAAGACGAGGTTTTTCCAAATGGGGTAATAAGACCGATTCTAGTTCTTGAAGGGGTACTTCTCCTTCATTGATATCCGTAATATCAGCATTTGCTGCGACATACCAATTATTGTCACTACCCAAACAGACTAGGTTGTCAGCTTGCCCAGAACCGGGAACTTTAGTGACCAGAACTGCCGCTAAAGGAGATGAAACTCTAATATGTTTGCCTTTGAGTCCGACAATTCGCCCAGGGGAGAGCATGGCAATTAGAGGCTTGATCTCCTTTTTTCTGGAGGCTTCTGCTTGTTGCTTGAGGGTATCAAATAGTCGACTTTCCTCATGGAGTCGTTCTTTGATTTTCTGATAGCTAGCAAAATCACTTTGGGAAATCATGGCCAATTCAACATCGAGTTTGGCCATTTGAGTCGTAATTTCTGCGATCGCCTGTTGTTCGGGAGCTAGTTTCTTTTGTGCTAAATATTCTGCGAAGCTTTTTGCGAGTAATTCTTTAACTTCGTTTAAACTATGTTTCTGTAACAGATTGAGCACCATGCCATAGGAAGGCGTAAAGCGACTCATCAAAGGCTCAGGACTAGATGTCGCCAGATAGACAGCTTCGGGTGCACCCTCAAAGGGAGTTTGCAGAGTCACTACATGACCAACCGGATCTTTGCCCCGACGCCCAGCCCGACCTGCAATTTGCAGAAACTCTGAGGGGGTCAACATGCCATGTCCGGCATCAGTGCGCTTGGACAGAGCTGAGATAACAGTGGTTCGAGCAGGCATATTAATTCCTGCGGCGAGGGTTGCCGTGGCAAAAACAATTTTGACTAATCCCAGCTCAAATAATCTTTCGACCAATTCTTTCCAGGCAGGCAATAGTCCTGCATGGTGGGAGGCAATACCTCGCAAAAGAGGTTCGACCTGTTCAATTTTAATGATTTGTGATTGGGCGGTCAGAAATTCCCATAGCAAATATTTCTGATTGGGATTAGCCGTTAGATAGCTCGAAAGATTGCTCGCTGCATCGTTGTTCGCGGCTAAATATTCTCTGATTAAGCTATGAAGCTTGGGGTTATCCTGGGTGAAATGATCGAGCAAGGCTTGTTGTAATGTTTCATTATGATCGAGAAAGAAATGCAACAAAAAACCTTCTATCTGCTGTGCCTCCTCGGCCTTTACCAGACTAATATTGTCTAACTGTTCCACGGCGCGATCGCATCCTCGACGGCTGAAGATGATATAAATCGCTGGAAGCATATCCTTAACCTTCAGCTCTTGTAATACCCTAAAAGTATTGGGGCATTCTTTGAGTTTCAGTCTTTTTCTTTTGCTGCCTCGTTTGGGGATTAAAGATTTTAGCTTGGGATTGAGTTTGGTCTGTTTACTGTCGAGCAAAGGATACATCTGATTGCGATCGCAAAAGAAATAGCGCAGGGGAACCGGACGAAAATCAGAATTGACTAATTGACAATCGTATTGGCGCTGATTATTCTGGTTTCTCACCTGAACTATCCAGTCCGTTAATTCTTCAGGATTACCCACCGTAGCTGATAATGCTACCAATTGGATTTGTGGAGGGGCATAGATAATGCATTCTTCCCAAACCGTACCTCGACCGCGATTCCCGAGATAATGACATTCATCCAAGACCACTGCATCCAAATTTTCTAGCGAGGTTCCCACTTGGCCAATGGGGGTTTCGTAGAGCATATTCCGAAAGATTTCGGTGGTCATGATGATAATATCTGCGTTGGCATTAATGATAATATCACCGGTAATCAAGCCTACGCTGGCGCCATTATAAGTGCCAAATTGATTTTGAAAATCTCGAAACTTTTGATTCGAAAGAGCCTTTAATGGTGTGGTGTAAAAAACTCTTTTTCCCCTAGCCAAAGCCCGATAAATCGCATATTCGCCAATCAAAGTTTTTCCTGAACCAGTGGGGGCGCAGACCACTACGGACTTATCCGCATTCAAAGCAGCGATCGCTTGATGTTGAAACTCGTCTAATTCAAAAGGAAATAATTCTGGTAAATTTAATTCAATAGTAGATTTCATCTAGTTTTATGGTTCTTAGATCTTCTATTGTAGTAATTAATGACCCTGAGTTTCGTAAAACTATTCTAAAATCCCTTGGCGATTAGCCACAAGCGATAAGCAGTTAAATAACAAAAATAACAATTACTATCCTTATCCGTTAGGTTAATGTACCTAAATCGCAGTACACTAGAAGGAAAACTTGTGATTACCAAAACTTATGTCTGTTGCACCCATACCCACTAAGTCTTCAACCTCTCAATCTGTAACTACTAGTCCTAGTGTTAGCGATCGCTATCGTCTTGAGACAACTCAACTAGATATGCCTCCTCGCATTTTGCTCGGGCCAGGGCCAGCAAATGTTCATCCTAGAGTCTTAGGAGCTTTAGGCGTGCCTCCGGTGGGACATCTTGACCCCACATTCCTCAAGCTGATGGATGAATTGTGCAATCTTTTGCGCTACGCTTGGCAAACTGAGAATAAAATGACCATTGCGGTTAGTGGGACAGGTAGTGCTGCAATGGAAGCAACGATCGCGAACTCGGTAGAACCAGGAGATGTTGTCCTGGTAGGAGTTAAAGGCTATTTTGGTCATCGCTTGGTTGACATGGCAGAACGTTATGGTGGTGATGTTAAACAAATAAACAAGCCTTGGGGTGAAGCTTTTACGCTCGAAGAAATCAAAACCGGTTTAGAAACCCACAAACCTAAAGTATTAGCTTTGGTTCATGCAGAGACTTCTACAGGAGTCCGTCAACCCTTAGAAGGAGTTGCTGATCTTTGTCATCAACATGGTTGCTTACTATTGGTAGACACAGTTACAAGTCTTGGGGGCGTACCTCTGTTCATCGATCAATGGGGGATTGACCTCGCCTATAGTTGTAGTCAAAAAGGTTTAAGTTGTCCTCCAGGGGCTTCACCTTTTACGATGAGTGCTAGAGCCTTAGAAAAACTCCAAAAACGTCAATCGAAAGTGCCTAACTGGTATCTCGATATGTCTTTGCTAACTAAATATTGGGGTAGCGATCGCGTATATCACCATACAGCGCCTATTAATATGAACTATGCGTTCCGCGAAGCATTACGTTTGGTAGCAGAAGAAGGATTAGAAGAACGTTGGGCTAGGCATCAGAAGAATGCCGAATTATTTTGGGAAGGTTTAGCCGACATGAATTTAGAATGTCATGTGCCCAAGGAAACCCGTCTCCCAACTTTAACCACTGTCAGAATTCCTGATGGAGTGGATGGAAAAGCAGTCTGTCGTAAATTACTCAACGAATATAATATCGAAATCGCTGGTGGATTAGGCGATCTTGGTGGTAAGGTGTGGCGCGTTGGTTTGATGGGATACAACAGCCGCCCGGAAAATGTTTTGTTGCTTTTGAATGCTTTGAAAAAAGTGATTTTCGCTTAAGATAAATTTAGCTCATACTAAGTCGCGTTCTAAAGTGTAATTTTGCATCTCGCGCCAAGAGGTGCGACCCCGCGGAATTGGAAATCCGCAAGGGAACGCGCACCTAGCAAAGACGCAAAGCAAATTAAAAATGATCTTA
>NZ_ALVZ01000147.1 GCF_000332055.1 Xenococcus sp. PCC 7305
TACTTCTAACTTATCCCTTTAGGTTGAATTCCTCCACTTCTTTAAGTGGAACAGGGCATAGTGGTGAGTCTAATTCTCCCACTATGCCAGTTACCTTCTGCCTTCATTCTTCTGCCTTCGTTTTAATAAGCCAATGTGGCTGAGTTCAGGGGGGAACAAGATAAGTGATGACTCTATGAGCTACCTCAAAGACAGAACTAAAAATTGATGTCAGAGTAAGAGTAATCGAGTGTTGACTAGGGTTTTTATTAATCAAAAACAACAAATTAACAGCAAAGGAGCAGGGCTCGCACCCAGTCATAAACTACGCTCAGCAAATTCTCAAAAAAATTAATTTGATTGCAAGGAGATCATCGATTATGTTTTGTGAACAATGTGAACAAACGGCTAGTGGCAATGGCTGTCATCAATGGGGTGCCTGCGGTAAAAGTCCTCAAGTTAATGCAGTTCAGGATTTATTAGTTTATTGCTTGCGAGGACTGGCTCCTGTAATACTTCGCGCTAAGGAGTTGGGAATTGATACCAGAGACTGCGATCGCTTTTCCTGTGAGTCTCTCTTCGCAACAATGACTAATGTCAACTTTGACCAAAAACGATTTACGAAATATATCAAAAAAGCGATCGCGCTACGGGAAGAGTTAAAAACCCAAATCCAGCAAGCCACAAATACTCCCATTACTTGGTCAGCAATAGCGAATTATGAACCAGATTACAATGAAAGTTTAGTTGAGCAGGGACAAAATTATAATTTGGAGTTAATTAGCACTTCAGGAGCAAATGTGGACATCTTTTCCCTGAAGCTTACTGCTCTTTATGGCATTAAGGGTGCGGCTTCCTATGCTTTCCACGCTTATGAATTAGGACAAGAAGACGAGTCGGTATATCAATTCACTCAGCAAGTATTAGCTGCTATTGATAGTCAAGATTTAACTCTAGAAGATTGGGTTAATTTGGCTCTAGAAATCGGTAAATTTAACCTGCGGGCCATGGAATTAATCGATGCAGGACATACTGGTACTTACGGTCATCCTGTGCCGACTGCTGTGCCCCTCAATGTCAAACCAGGTAAAGCGATTTTAGTTTCAGGACATGATATCAAACAGCTAGAAGCCATACTGAGTCAAACTGTGGGTACTGGCATTACTGTCTATACTCACGGTGAATTATTACCGGCTCATGGCTATCCCAAACTCAAAGAAAAATATTCTCATTTTTACGGACATTTTGGGACTGCTTGGCAAAATCAAACCAAAGACTTTGCTAAATTCCCTGGCGCAGTTGTGATCACGACAAACTGCCTCATGCCTCCCCATGAACATTATGAAGAAAAACTCTTTACTCTAGGGCCAGTAGGTTATGCAGGCTTAAATTATCTCTCAGCTCAAGTCGATGGCAGCCTGGACTTTACTCCAGTGATTCAAAAAGCTCAAGAATTGCCAGGATTTAGCGAAGAATCAGAATATCGTCAGGTTACTACTGGTTTTGCCCGTAATGCTGTCTTGGGCGTAGCCGATAAGATTATTGATGCAGTCAAACAAGGTAAAATACGTCATTTTTTCCTAGTTGGTGGTTGTGATGGAGCAAAGCCAGATCGCAATTACTATGCTGAATTTGTCGATCAAGTTCCCGATGATTGCGTCGTCCTAACCCTCGCCTGTGGTAAGTTCCGCTTCTTCGATAAGGAGATGGGCAATATTGAAGGCATTCCTCGCTTGCTCGATGTGGGGCAGTGTAATGATGCATACTCGGCAATTCAAATTGCGATCGCATTGGCTAATGCCTTTGAGGTGGGAGTTAATGAAATTCCTTTATCAATGATAATTTCTTGGTATGAACAAAAAGCAGTAGCCATCCTACTAACGCTACTCCATTTAGGAATCAAAGATATTCGCTTAGGACCAACAATTCCGGCTTTTCTCTCAGCTAATGTTTTACAACTTTTATCGGAGAAATATAATCTGCAACCAATTACAACTCCCGAGGCCGATTTAGCAGCCTGTTTAGCTTAAATTAGGCTACTGACAATTGATAACTGTTCACTGATCACTGATAACTGATGACTGATTGCTGATTCATAGGCTATCGTGAAGACGAATAATTTGACAAAGAAGTCATCACCTAAATGCTGGCCCTAATTCTATCAGTACTATCAGTGTCGGTTGCCGTGGGCATGAGGACTGCCTTACCGTTATTGGTCGTTAGTCTGTTTTATACCCAAAAATTGGAATTATGGTCTGAAGTCCCGATCCTCAATCATCTTGATCCGCGTCTTATCTTAGCTGTTTCAATTTCTTGGTCAATATTAGAATTAATCTTTTCCAAAAAACTTTTGGGGCAAAGAAGTCTGCAAATTGTCCAATTATTGTTTAGTCCTCTTATTGGTGCGGTAGTTGCGATCGCAGTAATCCATCTCACTCAAGCAGACTTCACCCCCCTGTGGCTGATCGGAGTTATCGGTGCAGTTGTCGCCCTAGTTGTTACTCTCGTCAAAGCAGGCTGGTTTTTCCGCCTTCGAGGTCTCCCGATTTGGGTAACTATCATCGAAGACTTTCTTTGCGTTTGTTTAATCTTTTCTGCTTTTAATGCCCCCAAAGAAGGGGGAATTATTGCTCTGTTATTAATCTGGCTTGCCCTTCGAAGCTCTAACCTTTGGCGAGAATGGTATTTGAAAGGCAAGAAACAAAGTAAGGTCTAAGGTTAATAGTTAAAGCAATCCTACTAAATGCAGAGGTCCATTACCACTAATCAACTCTAGTAATAAGGCAAAGAACCCTAGCATTGCCAGACGTCCATTCCAAACTTCAGCCGCTGTTGTCATCCCCCATTGCCATTTCTCTTGAGGATACATTTTCATGTTTTCCTTGGGATGGGTAACTTCCCCAAAAGAACAGGGAGGAGATTGCAAAGCATCAACCGTTAAATTAGCCAAAGCATCAATAAATCCAGGATGGGTATTTAAGGCAGGAACTCTCTGGAAATTGTCGATCCCGGATTCTTCGGCAATTTCTCGATATTCAATATCAATTTCTTGCAAAGTTTCGATATGCTCTGAAACAAAACTAATCGGCACCACCGCAAGATCATCAACACCTTTTTCCCCCAGCTCTTCTAAGGCATCTTCGGTATAGGGCTGCAACCATTCCACAGGCCCCACACGACTTTGATAGGCTAGAGTATATTCGTTTTTCCGCCCCAAAGTTTGCATAATCAAACGAGCGCATTCTTGGATTTCTTTTTGGTAGGGATCTCCCGCTTCTTCTACATAGCTAACAGGAACGCCGTGAGCACTAAAAAACACTTGAACTCCATCAGGACTATCAAATTTATCTAATTCCTGGGCAATCAAGTCGGCCATCGAAGTTAAGTAGCCTTTATTATTGTACCAAGAAGGGATTAAAGTATATTTGATTTTCTGTAAATCTGGATCTTGCTCCCACATCTCTTCGAGCACACGGAAACTAGAGCCACTAGTACTAATGGAGAATTGGGGGTAAAGAGGTAGAATAACTAATTCTTCTATACCATCTTTCTTGATTTGGGCGATCGCTTCTTCAGTGAAAGGATTCCAATAACGCATGCCAATATAAACCTTGGCATCTTGTCCCAACTCCGTTAACTTCGCTTGCAAAGCCTGGGCTTGCTCTTCAGTAATTCTTCTGAGAGGTGAACCTCCCCCAATTTCCAAATAGTTATCTTGGGATTTTTTCGCTCTTAGGGTCGAAATCAGCCAAGCCAACGGTTTTTGAAATGCTTTGACTGGCAATCGAATAATCTCTGGATCAGAGAAGAGATTATACAAAAATGGACGGACATCTTCTACCTTGTCCGGCCCGCCTAAATTCAGCAATAGAACCCCAGTACGCCCCATAATCTTATACGTTATATTTATTCTTTAGTTTCTTTAACAATTTTAACAATATATCTTAACAGTCTGTTTCCCATTGTTACAAGATACAGAAATTAATGAAGGAGATAACCAGTTGGCAACATTTCTTAGACCCCTAAGTTACAAGTATCAAATAATCTATGACACCATTTCCCGAACCGCTGCCCTCTCTGTGGGAGGGGAAGCAAGATTCCGTCAGTTAGCTCTACAAGAATTAGAAATTTCCTCTGAGACAAGTATCTTAGATCTTTGTTGTGGCGCAGGTCAAACCACAAAATTTCTAGTTGCCAAAAGCAATCAAGTGACAGGTTTAGATATCTCTCCCGTTGCTTTGGCCAGGGCAAAGCAAAAAGTGCCCCAAGCAAAATATGTTGAAGGTTTAGCTCAAAATATCCCACTGCCGGACCGGCAATTTGATCTTGTCCATACAAGTTCAGCACTCCATGAAATGACGACAAAAGAGTTGGCGCAAATTTTGCAAGAAGTGCATCGAGTGTTGAAACCAGGAGGAATCTTTACACTAGTTGATTTCCATCCTCCGACCAATGTTTTATTTTGGTTTCCTGTGGTAGTTTTTATGTGGCTATTTGAAACTGAGACAGCTTGGCAATTATTGAAAACCGATTTAGCCACAAAATTAACGGAAAATGGGTTTGGGATTGTCAGGCAACGCTTGTATGCTGGTGGCAGCTTACAAGTTATCCAAGCAGTTTGTAATTCCTAATTTTTCCCCATTCGAGGACAAGCAATTTTCAAAAATGTCTAAAAGAATCTTGTTGCAACCTGATTTAGTTTTGGGTGGCACAATTACCCGTTTAACACCCGATACGGTCGCACGACATAACCTCAAAGGTTTAATTCTCGATGTCGATGAGACTTTGGTTTCTATAACCACGCCTCAGGTTTCTTTTGAGCTGAAGCAATGGACAATTGCTATGAAGCAGATCGCCAAGATTTGGCTTGTAAGTAACAACCTTAGTAAAAGTCGGATCAGCGCGATCGCAAATGAATTGGATTTACCCTATTTTCTGGGAGCCAAAAAACCTTCTCGGAAAAAACTCAGACAAGCGGCAGAACAGATGGAGCTCCCTGTGGCACAAGTTGCCATGGTTGGCGATCGCCTGTTTACTGATGTCCTAGCGGGTAATCGCTTGGGAATGTTTACCATTTTGGTTGAGCCAATGGCCGACCCGGCGATCCTGAATCCTAACCATTCGATTCGTAATTTCGAGGTTTGGATTTCTCAAAAACTAGGTGTGTCTTTGGCAACCCAACAGCATAATGTTACAAATCAAAATAATTCGTAGGTTTGCGAAATATAAAGAAAACATTACGAAACAGAGGTCATGGCAAAATATTTGAGACCATTAGTAGTAATAATAAATGAGGTCAGCAGATATAAAGACCTTAAACATAACTAAACAAAATATACTGTCAAAGGCGTCGTGCTCCAACAATTAGGTTCACCGGCGCCTTTGTATTAGGTTGGGATTAAAGCATTAAATTTTACAGTGGAAATAACTTTTTTAGGAACGAGTTCTGGAGTACCGACGCGATCGCGTAATGTCTCAAGTGTCGCTTTAAGACTGCCGCAGCGAGCTGAAATTTGGTTATTTGATTGCGGCGAGGGCACTCAACATCAACTATTGCGCAGTGAACTAAAATCCTCCCAAATTAGAAGAATTTTTGTCACCCATATGCATGGCGATCATACGTTTGGCCTTATGGGGGCGATCGCTAGCAGTGGGCTAGCAGGGAATGCACAAAGCATTGATATCTATGGCCCGCCTGGGTTGGCAGACTATCTTCATAATTGCGCCAAATACTCCTATATGAATATCGGGTCGCGATTGCAAATTCACACGGTAAGTCCAGGATTGGTTTATGAGGATCAAGAATTTACCGTTAGTTGTAAACTACTCAAGCATCGAGTTCCTGCCTATGGTTATCGCATCACAGAAAAAGATCGTCCAGGCAAATTTAATATCAAAAAAGCCAAAGCCTTGGGTATTCCCTCAGGCCCCATTTACGGCAAACTAAAGCAAGGTGCCACCATTACCTTAGAAGATGGACGCCAAATTAACGGTCAAGAACTCTGTGATGAGCCAGAAATTGGTCGCAAGGTAATTTATTGTACCGATACGGTATTTTGTGATGCTGCTGTGGAATTAGCCCAAGATGGTGATGTCTTAATCCATGAAGCAACTTTTGCCCATCAAGATGCAGGACTAGCTTTTGACCGTTTACATTCTACTTCAACTATGGCGGCTCAAGTTGCTCTGCTAGCGGGGGTAAAGCAGTTGATAATGACTCATTTTAGCCCGAGATATGCCCCGGGGAATACTTTGCAATTAGATGACCTGAAACGGGAAGCCCGAGCCATTTTCCCCAATACCAAATTGGCCTATGACTTTTATACTTATGCAGTTCCAAGGAGGAGATAGGGGAGGCAGAGGAAAAGATATTTTTACTTGAATTTAGCGGCTGGACAATCGTTAATAGAGTTTAAATAAGCTCTAGTTTGTTCTCCCCAAGCAGCAGAATTGTACCAGCGACTTAGCCAAAAATTAGCTTGGTTAAAAATTTCAGAAGTAGCAGCTATTTGACAGAGATTATTAATGCCATCAAGCACCCGATTTTCTTTACCCAACTGTAAAGCATTCAAAACGATCAACTTATCCAGTTGACTTTGGCAGGAATCGGGAAATTGCTCTGGTGATTGTTGTTGCTCCTGTGCCAGACGAAGTCTCAAGGCTTCTTGACGAGCAAGCTCTTTGGGAATCGAAGCAGTACAAAGATTTGACACAGAAGAGGATGAAGACTCAATCCCATTATTTTCTTGGCCGAGTTTATATTGTGAATTATTGAAGACAATTACTAGAGGTGCAACGACTAGCAATCCTAGTGCGATCGCAAGAGCTGCCATTTGGGCAAGTGGTTCATTTCTCAAGTTATTTGCCATAGCAATTTGTTGATTGTTTGGCGCGATTTTCTCAATTTTATCGGATGTTCTTGGTAATTTTTTTTCTTGGTTAGATAATTGAAGAGTAACCCAGTCTGAATTAAAGATTAATTTATAAAGAAGATTTGCTATTTTTAATTTATCTCCTTGTTTAGTTATTATTCCTAAATTAATCAATTCCTGTTGCTCTTTACTTTGATCTGCCCTAATATCTTTCTGTTGTCGGATCTGGAGATATTTCTTTAACAAGTTCTCAGGGGGACAAGCTGTATTGTGTAATAAATAATATTGAATCGTTTTTAAATATCCTTCAAGTTCTTGACATTCCCAATTATCGATAATATTTTCCTTTACTATTCTTGAAATAAATACCTTTTCGGTGCCCTCAGGAATAAAATGCTGATGATCTAAGATAATTCGACAAATCTCTCTGGTCAAAAAAGGATGACCGTCTGTCCAATAAAAAACTGCTTCCAGAAGAGAATAAGGCGAAGCAGCTATTTTTTCTAAATGAAGCGATTTAATGATTGCTTGTTGGGAAGGTAATAATAATTGACCTTTATCTTTGGTTTTGTCTAAAAAATCTAGAAAAAAGTTAAGGGTTTTTTTTCTAAGCCAATTTTTCTCTAAAATTAATTCTCCAAACAGCAGGTTTTTCTGTTTTTGCTCTTCAAGTATAATTTCAATCTGCCTTGCATTAATTAAAGATGCTTGTTGAAGATAGTATCCTAAAGGTTTAGTTTTTGGTCTCTGAGGTAATTGAGGTAATTGATCGGCAAAAAAATCGACGGTTTTTTGTTTGATGATTCCCTGCGATACCAAAATTTTCCCAAACTTAACTTGTTTATTTTTAGATTGAATATCTAAAGCAGTACGAATTTGAAAATTGGAAATTAATCCAGCCCGCTCTAAAGCTTTCCCAAGCGGTTTGATAACTACATTTTCCATCAACTCAAAAAATTGTTTTTCTCTGTTTATTCTACATTTTGTAGTGCGACTTAAAAAACTATGTTACTTTATTCGTAATACTTTGAAAAATCTTCAAAAACAGAGGTTTTATTTGTTGAGTGTTAGGTTTTGGGTAAATCTCAAAAAATGATAAATTATATTCGCAAATAGGTACTTAAAAAGAGCCAAATGCTTTGCTCTCACAATATTTTCTGGATTTAAATCAAAATGTGAATTGTTCAACCTAATACCTAAAACCTAATACCTAACACCATTCTTTACTAGATCATAAAACTACCAAGTCGTGTAAAAAGATGCTTTGTATCGGACATCGAGGAGCAATGGGATATGAACCAGAAAATACTTTATTATCGATCGCCAAAGCTCTAACGTTGAAAGTCGATTGGATTGAAATAGATGTTTACAATGTAGAAAATAACTTAATTGTTTTTCACGATCGCGATTTATCAAGAACTACTAATGGAACAGGAAATATTTGCGATCGCTCTTTTGACTATTTACGAACCCTTGATGCGGGTCAAGGACAACAAATCCCTACCTTAATAGAGGTCTGCGATCTAGTTAATCGAAGATGTGGCATTAATATCGAGCTGAAGGGCATTGATACCGCAGGCTTGGTAGTTAAATTAATTCAAGAATATATTGAGCAAGGATGGCAATACCAAGATTTTTTGGTCTCTTCTTTTAATCATTACGAACTAAAAAAAGTCAAAGATGCTTGTCCGCAAATCGTGATCGGAATTATCATTTATGGTTTGCCTTTAAATTATCTCGAAATTGCCGCAGAATTACAGGCAGTGGCTGTTATCATGTCCTGTGATTTTGTGACCAAAGAAATAGTAGCAAATATACAAAATAGAGAGTTTAAGGCTTTTGTTTATACTGTTAACAAGCCAGAGGATATAAATAATATGAAATTGTTAAATGTTGATGGCATATTTTGTAACTATCCTGATCGGTGTTTTGGGTAATTGGGTTAGGACATTGGTAAACTCCCAAGCCTATGATTGATCACTTGTAAGTATTTATTTTATTTAAATGCGATCTCTATCTCCAGAAAAAGCAATTTTTAATGCGAATTTTTAGTATCAGCCTCGATGATTCCGATATTTCGCAGGTCAATTTGAATTCTTGATGTTTTTGAAACCCCTATTATAGATAGTACTCACCGTTCGCTTATTTTTAAATTGAATTATCAATTAAATTGCTATTTAATGGAGCCAAAATCTATCTGTGCATGACGTATAGCCGTTTGATTGGATAATGAAGGAGCATTCCAGCGATTGCATTAAAATATTTTCGCGGTCTCGCTGCGCGAGTGCGAAGCAACGCGAAAATAACGGAGTAATCAGGAGTTAAAAGCTTTTGTGTTCGTGATTGCATTCCGTAGCTTAATTACCACTGTCACCCTGAAGCCCTTATTCTGCAGGACTTTTCGCCATTGTAATCATAATAATTATGAATGCCTCAGAAAAATGAGCGAACCGACAGATAGGACTCATAGCAAAACAAATTATATTACATATTTCTTTGTCTAGATAATGAATTGCTCTATCTTCAAATAGTAATACACTCATAATGGTTTCTATCTAGCTAGAGATCGCCGTCAAAAGGACAAAATACTAAAATTAAGACGATCATAAACCTTTAAAAAGATTCACAAGATACAACACTAAAACACACAATAAGCAACTTTCCTCCATTGTTATTTTCCCTATTTGGATTGACAGATGATGTATATAAAGAGGAAAAAATTTATGTTACAGAGAATTAGGAAGATTTTGCGGATCTGACGATTTATCTCTTTCAAGTTTTTCTATATATTCTCTATTATCAGGTTCAACAGTTTTCCAGTTTCCTTTGCTGAGTTTGGCTTTATATATGGCTTTTCTCCAATTATGTGCTGATTTGATTTGCTTAGATGTAAGGTTTACGGATTTAGTGAAGATGGCTCCGTTTAAGTCAGCTTCTTTCAAGTTTGCTCCATTCAGATCTGCTCTATTCAGGTCCGATCCATTCAAATAGACTCCACTGAGATTCGCTTTGTTTAGTTTCGCTTCCTTGAGATTCGCCTCGATAAGATATGCTTTATTGAGATTGGCCTCAATTAGGGAAGCTTTATTGAGGTTGGCTTTGCTGAGATTGGCCTTTCTAAGATAGGTTCTGTCGAGGTGAACTTCCTTGAGATTGGCTTCTTTGAGATTAGCAAAATTGAAGTCTGCTTCTTCAAGGTGGGCTCCTTCAAGGTGAGCCCCTTCAAGATTAGCTTCAATAAAATAAGCTTCCTTGAGATATGCTCCTTCAAGGCAGGATTCTTTGAGATTAGCTCCCTTAAGATAAGTTCCTTCGAGGCGGGCCCCTTCGAGGTTGGCTCGTTCAAGGTGGGCCCCGTTGAGATAAGCTTCATTGAGGTATGCGTCTTTAAGATAAGCTTCTTCAAGGTGGGCTTCTTCAAGGTGGGCTTCTTCAAGGTGGGCTTCTTCAAGGTGGGCTCCTTTGAGATTGGCTCCTTTGAGATTGGCTCCTTCAAGGTGAGCTCCTTTGAGATAAGCTCCTTCAAGGTGAGCTTCTTTGAGATTGGCTCCTTCAAGGTGAGCTCCTTTGAGATTGGCTCCTGTGAGATTAACTCCTTCAAGGTAAGCCCCTCCGAGATTGGCTCCTGTGAGATTAACTTCTGTGAGATTGACTCTGTTAAGGTGTGCTTTTTTGAGGTGGGCTCCTTTGAGATTAGCTCCTTCGAGGTTGGCCTCTTCGAGATGTGCCTCTTCGAGATTAGCTTCTTCGAGATGGGCTCCTTCGAGGTTAATTCTTTCTAGATGCGCTTCTTTGAAATTGATTTTCTGTAGATTGGCTTCTTTCAAGTTAGCATTTTGCAAAATAAATTTACTGAGCTCAGTATCGTATAAAAAATATAGAATTCTTTCCTGACGTTTATTATCACCTTCTAATCTTCTTAAAATTGTTGTTGTTTTGATCCTTGCTATATCACGCACAGGATTATCTTTATTTGGAGAATTTAATTGGTTATTTGGAAATAGTTCATCTCTATGTGTTGAGTTTAGTAGTAGTTGGGCTATCCCGTCTAGATAAACTTGTATAGCCTCCTCTAATGACTTATTCTTTGCTATTTCTTGTTCAAGCTTAGCTTGTTTCTCAACCCTTTTTTTGTCTCTATTTTGAAACTGATATCCGAAAACAGCTATCAAAATGGGAACAGCACCTAACTCTAACCAGTCCCAAAGTGTTTTTCCAGTTTGAGGCTTTATAGTTCTAGTCACTAATTTTTCTTTGTTTTTGTTTTCTTCTATGGTTTTTTCTATTGTAGTAATTTCAAAAAAAACCACTCCATTTAGCCTTGGATAAAACTCCCACAGTAATTGTAGAACCTAAAACAACTATTACTATAAGTAAAAGCAAATTATCAATCAATGCTGAAAAGTAATTTTTTTGCTTCTTATGATCGTTCATTTCCTACTATTTAAGTACTTATTGAATTCGTATTACATTTCCTGACATTCAAAGTCAAAATGAGGGTCTTCCAAATCAAGGTGTTCTACTTTACAACCGTAATTTGTATTTCCTGAGTGACCCACTCAGTCTCCGGTTCAGCCTCGTAAACCATCGCGCGAGTTTTCTCAGGAGGATTGTTCATATCACTACCGATCGCACTCAAAAGTTCATTCAAAGGATTGATCTTGATAGATTGACCTCTAGTTCTGGTAGCTTCCGCTTTCTCTTGCAATTCTTGGTTGAGATTTCCTCTAGATTCAGGTTTTTGATCCAGAGAAGGTAAAATCAACCATTGGAAATTTGCTAATCCTTTGGTCGCGAATATTTTTAAAGTTTCTGTTGTTTGTTGATAATTTTCTGGTAGTTGAAAACGCAGTTTCGTATAGGCTTCTTGACCTGGATCTAAAGGCACAAAAGAAGCAAATTCTCCTTGAATCGGAACTTGCGAAATCTCCCAAGTCGGTTCGAGATCTAAGACTGCAACATTGAGAGTTTGCTCATAGTTATTTTTAATTTTTAAATAGGAAATTTCCTTGGGCTTGAGAGCTACATTTTGCGGATCAGAGAAGGGTTTTTTATTGCGATCGCATAACCCAAATTCTAGATAATCTGTCAAATCAGAAGCGGGATTATCCAAAGCTTGCACCGACTGATATTTGGCTAAATGAACCAATCGCTCTACTACTTTTTGCGGAGCTGCTGGATCTGCGATACTCAGAGCCGGACGAAGATTTTTAATTGGCATCCCAATACAGATTTCGTAGCTGCCATCTCGCGCCACTGCCACTTGAAAATGCCCTTCTTCACCATCTCCCACTTCCACTACCCAACCATTGCCTGCTAAAGCTTGACGCAGTTTCTCCAGCGCTGCATTTTGTTGCTCTACCAACTCAGCTGGTAAATCCTGTTCCTTGTCTCCTGCTTGTTTCTCAGCAAATAATCGCACTTTGCGAATCAAATCCACAGGAGCTGCTACCATCACAGCTGAAGCCCCCGGCTCGATTTTACCTTTAACTTCAATGCCACCAGCAGCTACGTCTAAAACTAATGCAGTTGCTTTATCGGCCTCAATCTCGTCCGCCAGTTCTGCGATCGCAATTTGCTGCGTCTTATCAGAAAAATCACTGACCTCAACAGGATAAATCCCAAAGCGAGTTCCCCTAGTCAAACCTGCGGCTAATCCCGCATCCAAGGTTATTGTCGTGCCATCTTCGGCTGCATCGATGACAACTACCGTATAGGGTTTATATTCTCGTTGATCGCCAAAAACTAGGCGATCGCCATCTCCGAGTAACATCGGCAACTGTTGGGGAAATTTACTTTGAATCATTCCCTTAATCCGATTATATAGAGACTTATAGGTGAGAACAGAAGTGCTGCTGGTTAGAGTATCGATCATCCAGTAAGTCAAAGCACCGTGGCGTTCTCCACCATTAACTGCATATTCATAGGCAAATTCTGTCGGACGACAAGCGGCCAAGAAAATATAATCATTGGCATTGGGTAGCCAGCCAGCAGAAGATTCAGGATTGTTTTGAGTTAAGTTACGCCAATTATTCAGTAACTCATCACGAGATGCCACCAAACTATCTTGACTGCGGGGTGTACTATCAACCAAATTATTCTTATTGCCTCGAATTGCACAATCTCCTCTCGTTGCTCCTCCCGAATGGCAACTATCAAAAATTACTGTCACCAGGCAGCCTTTATTCGTCAGACGTTTGAGCAAGGTAGCAATTTCGACATCCCGTAGATAACGACCATCAGAACTGCCAAGATCCATCGGCACAATTCCTTCATCCTTGCGTTGTGACCCTTCCAGCTCAGGATAAATAGTAACAGCGCGGCCACCATGACCAGCATAGTGAATATATACTTGCTCTCCCGATTGGGCTTGATTGGTTATTTCGGCAAAAGCCTTGATGATATTTTCATAGGTTGGTTTGGCTTCTCGAAATCTAGAAGCTGGCAACCTTATTGTTTTTTTATATGGAGAAGTTAATTTCCAAATATGCTTCTTGGGAACTTTGAGACCTTTGTTAACATAATTGGCTACGAGGTCAATATCTCTCGCACAACCTTGAAGATCTTCATAATATGGGTTGGCTTCATAGCGATCTATTCCTATCAATAAAGCATAAAAGTTAGTGTTAGTACTATTTGACTCGTTCATAATTATTTACTGTTCTGGTCTTCTCTACTTCATTAATTCAGAGAACAAGCAAATTTTTATGCAAAATAATATCTTTCGTAATATTTTCTGACAGGAATACTATTTTATCAAGTCCTCGTGAATCGCTGTGCAGAAGCAAAAAGAAAACAGAGTGGTTTCCCAACCCTCTGCCTTCTGCCCTCTGCCTTGACGTGCAGCTAATCCTTTAGGGCTGCCCTCATTTAACCAAAGCGACCACTAACATATTCCATCGTGGCTTCTTCTTTGGGATTTTGGAAAATGACCTCTGTGCGATCGCATTCTGCCAAATAACCTTGACGATTACCACCCTCAGTCAGCTTCACATTAAAGAAAGCAGTCCGATCAGCAACCCGTGATGCCTGCTGCATATTATGAGTCACAATAACGATCGTATATTGTTTCTTGAGCTCATGAATCAACTCTTCCACTTTGAGAGTAGAAATCGGATCAAGAGCCGAACAAGGTTCATCCATTAAAACCACATCGGGTTGAAGTGCGATCGTGCGAGCAATACAGAGTCGTTGTTGTTGCCCCCCAGAAAGAGCCAATCCGCTTTGTTTTAGTTTGTCTTTTACTTCATCCCAAAGTGCCGCTTTTCTCAAAGAGTTCTCTACCAACTCATCCATGTCTCCTTTTAAACCATTAATTCTCGCACCAAAGGCAATATTCTCATAAATAGACTTGGGAAATGGATTAGGTCGCTGAAACACCATGCCGATTCTGCGTCGAACCTGCACAGGATCAACATCTTTGGCATAAAGATTATAATCACGATAGGTCACCAAACCTTCTAGCCGGAAAATGGGAATCAAATCATTGAGGCGATTGTAGCAACGTAACAAGGTACTTTTCCCACAACCAGAAGGGCCGATAAATGCTGTGACCTTATTTTTAATAATATCTAAATAAATACCTTTTAACGCCAAAAAGTCACCATAATAAACATTGACGTTTTCTGACTGGATAACTATTTCAGGTCGATCAGCAGCAATTTGATTAGAAGCCATAGAAACAATAACTTTTCTGATAAATAAACACTTATTTCTTTAACAAATACTAGAAACCAATAGTACCTTAATTTGATTGTACCTAAAAATGGTTATCGGAATGTTACTTTCTAAATTAAAAATTTTTTTAATTTTTTATTAACCTAAACTTAATTAAGCATTATTGATTTGTGAATTTCCTTTTAGAAGCCCAGTGCCGCTATGCGGGAAAAATAAGTAATGAGTAATAGGTAATAATAAGTAATACGTAATGAGTAATAGGTAATAATAAGTAATAAGGAATAAGTAATAGACAATAATAAGTATTAAGAAACAGACGAAGAGCCAAGCTTACAGAAGCTAGATGGTTACGCGATCGCGACTGCCAATGGCTCTTATTTCAAAACATCGTTATCATGCCCGAGATAAATGATAAATAAATTTTTTCCGTAAATTCAGAAAAATACTCTAAAAGTCATTTTCGTCATCTTCATCTACATTTTCGACTTTAACTGTCAAAGAGTCATCATAAATAGAGGCAATTTCCGATGTAGCATTAATTCCATTGGGGCCAAAGATTAAGTTATAACCCCAAGGTGTCAAATCATCAACTGAATCGGCTTCCCAATGAGTGCCAATTTTCCACTCCTGATCATCCCAAGCCCAAGCATAATAACCAACTTTGTGATCTTCAGCTTCAGCCATAATAAACTCATCTTCAATTGCCGATCCACAGGGATCATGGCTATGACTAAATTCACCAACAATCATCGGTAAACCCTTTCTTTCGATTGAATCAAAAGCCTCGGCTATTTTTCTTTGATCTGTTCCTTCACCACAATAAAAATGAATACTAAAGACAATATTCTTTTGGGGATCGTGATTATAAATCTCTTGACCATATTTAGTAACCAAAGTGTAGTCTTTGGCATGGGAGAAGGGATTGATAACTAATGTATTATTAATGCCAGCATCTCTGATGCGAGTAATAGCTTCTTTATAAACTTTGGGAAATTTTTTTCTGGTAGATCCCTGAGCCAAATGCCAATCACCAAATTCATTCGCAATATTAATGATTAGGGAATCTTCGTATTTTTCCCATAAATGAGCTCGATCGCTCCACCATTTGACTCCGTATTTTAATAATTCTTCCGGATCATTTCGGCCTGTAAAGTCATGAAGTTCAACCATAGGAATCATCTTATTTGCTATGGTTGTCTGGATAATCTGCTCTAGAAGAGCATCATCAGTAAGATTGCCCTTGCCATTGGCTATGATTGCCAAATCGGTGTCAACCTCCCAAACAATTCTGACTGAGTTAAATCCAAAGCCCGCAATATTGTCAAGAGCATCAAGGGCAGGGGTTTCACCCCAACTGTCATACCAAACATGTCTATTATTAACCCCACGAGCAATAAACTCATTGCCATTAGCGTCATAGATTTTGCCATCAAGGGTGAAAAATCCCGTGGATTTATTGTAGCTTGGTCGAGTTATCTCCCCATTATCAGTGGCTGCGATAGAGGTTGGATTAGGACTAGGAGTCTTCGTCTGGTCAGAATTAATTGCGGAGCTATTTGTGGCTTTACAAGCACTAAGAACACTTATAATAAGAACAGAAAATAATATTGGTAGGGTCAGGAATTTTATCTTCATACCAGGTTCCGCTAAAGACAATGATGAACAATTTTAGGCTGACAAACTTAGACGTTTAAATTCAGCAAAAACATTTTTTTATATATCTTATTATTATTAGGTAAATTTGCTGAGAAATATTCAGGTTTTCTGGCAGTGAAGCAAATATTATTCTGATTTTTAATAAAAATTATTAATTAGGAACAAATTGCGATCGCCAAATGCTAAGTCAATTCTACGCAACCAATTGTTTATATTGAAGTTAACGCAATAAATCTGCATCACCAGGCTGGGGCAGTCGAGGCCTGTTATTAGAGTTATTATTCGATGGGTTTGAAGAGTCGTTGGTTGTTTTTGGCACTTCCGAACTAGTGGGATTGTAAATACTCACTAAAGTATCTATCAATTGATTTCTTTGACTGCGAGATAGGTTATATATCACGGCGCGATCGCCTTCTAAAGGATGATTGCTTAAGGTTTTACTCCCAGGATAGCGATCATAAGAAATTGGCTCATTAGCTTCTAAATAGTCTGCGATGGTAAATTTCCAGTCCAATCTGAATTTAACAGGGCGACTTTTGACATATTGGTGATAGCGCACAAAGCGACTGATCAACGTATTATTAGTTGCAACTTCCCGAGTTTCTTGGCTCAAATATTGATTTTCTAAAGGAAGTTCAGGAATTAGTTGATAAACCTGTTCTGCCACAGAATTGGGTCGTAAACTTTGGGCAGAAACAGAAGACAATTGAACGTCCCTCAGGTTGCTGGCGAGCATAAACAATAATATCCCCAGAAAAAAAGTAATTACTTTTCTAATTAGCGAAACCCTTATTAGATTATGATCTTCTCGATACTTAGCACCCAACATGACTTATTTCCTAACAGAAAATCAACAGTACAACAACCTTACTTTATTTTTTTAAAATAAAATACAACCCAGTTAAACAGTTGTAATATCTTTCTCTTTGACTGCTAGGAGAGCATCAATTTTTTTAGTATATTCGTCAGTAACTTTTTGAATCTGATCTTGCATGTCTCGGGATTCATCCTCCGAGATCTCGCTGCTTTTTTCTTGCTTACGAACTGCGTCCACAGCATCCCGACGAATATTGCGCAGTGCAACTTTTCCTTCTTCTGCCAACTTACTTGCTACTTTAACCAATTCTTTACGACGATCTTTGGTTAGCGCAGGAATAATCAGACGGATTTTCTGACCGTCATTATTGGGAGTCAAACCAATATCTGACATCGAGATCGCTCTTTCGATTTGTGCCATACTGCCTTTATCGTAGGGCTGAATGGTAATGGTCGTCGAATCGGGGACACTAATATTCGCCAAAGATTGCAATGGAGTTTCGCTCCCGTAATAATCGACCATCACCCGATCTAAAAGAGAAGTACTAGCTCTTCCCGTCCGAATTGTATTAAAAGACCTTTGAGTTGCTTCAATAGTCTTTTCCATATTTGATTTGAGTTCAGTTAACTTCACAAGAGCCTCCTACAATAGTCCCCACTGGTTCCCCTTTAGTAACACGAACTATATTACCGTTAACTAAGAGGTTAAAGACCACAATGGGAATTTTATTTTCTTTACAAAGCGCGATCGCTGTACTGTCCATCACTTTAAGTTCATGGGTTAACACATGATTATAGGTAATACTTTGATAGCGATGGGCATCGGGGTTTACTTTGGGGTCAGAGTCATAAATGCCATCTACCTTAGTTGCTTTAAAAATAGCTTCGGCTTCAATTTCTGCTGCTCTTAAAGCTGCTGTGGTGTCTGTTGTAAAAAAAGGATTACCTGAACCTGCACCGAAAATAACCACTCGGCCTTTCTCCAGATGACGAATAGCGCGACGGCGAATATAAGGCTCGGCGACTTCTTTCATCTCGATCGCAGTTTGAACTCTCGTGGGAATTTCAATGCGCTCTAAGGCATCTTGTAATGTCATTGCATTCATCACAGTGGCAATCATGCCAATATAGTCGGCAGTAGCCCGATCCATGCCTGCTGCTGAGGCTTTTACTCCACGAAAAATATTGCCACCACCGACTACAATTGCAGTTTGAATCCCGCTGTTGACTACTTCCGCTATTTCTTGAGCAATATCGGCTACTACCTTGGGATCAATGCCATAACCCAGATCACCCATCAAGGCTTCGCCACTTAGTTTCAATAAAACCCGCTGATAACTCATCTGTTGGAACAATGACCTCGATCTTGCTTGTTTTTTACCTCCCCATAAGATAGCAGTTTTTAGTTAAATGTCATGAACAGAAAAATGAAATATGCTTCTTTCTTGCAAAAAAGACTTTTTCCCAAACTTTTGTCGGGTTTGAGTGTCATTATTTGCCTGCTGGCAGTTGGTACAGTTATTCGAGAATTTAATGACACAGACTGGCAAAATGTTTTCATCAGTCTTAACGAGATTTCTCTAGTTCAATTAGGGCAGGCTTTACTTTTTGTAATTGGTAGTTACAGTGCGATCGCCTGTTACGATATTCTTGCTTTTCGTTATCTCAAAAAGAATTTAGCCAAATCAAAACTTGTTTTTGCAGGTTTAATCAATTACGCTATTAGTCCCAATATCGGAGTTGCCTTTCTAACAGGGAGTTTTTTACGATATCGTCTCTATTCTCAATGGCATATTTCAACTTTTGAGGTTGCCAAAATTATTGCTTTTACCAATTTAAATTTATGGGTGGGAATGATTCCCCTTGCTGGCATTATCTTAACGTTTTCCTCTCTAAAGTTGCCTTTTGATGTCAATTTACCAATCCTGCAAAATTATTCAAACAGCTTGGGGATTATCCTAGTAATTATCAGTTTAAGTTATCTATCATTAACTATTTTCCTCAGGAAAACCATTTACTGGAAAAAACAAAAGCTTCAATTACCAAGTTTCACTCTTTCCTTAACCCAAATTTTAGTGTTTACCTTAGATTGGGGATTTGCTGCTTTAACTTTGTACTATTTATTGGATCTCCCAATTGCTTACCCTTATTTCTTGGGAGTTTATATTATTGCCATGTTGTCGGGATTGGTGAGTACGCTTCCTGGAGGTTTAGGAATATTTGAAGCTGTTATCATATTTTTCCTAGAATCAAGACAGACTAAAGAAGTTTTACTAAGTCATTTGTTGATATTTCGTTGCTTATACTATTTTTTACCCTTTGCGATCGCTGTCTTGGCATTAATTATCTTTGAGATGCGTCAAAATTGGCACTCTAAGAGGTTTTAGAATTGGTCGTGGTACCAACCTACGTTCATAGACGTAAAGATCATTTTTAATTCCCTTTGCGTCTTTGCTAGGTGCGCGTTCCCTTGCGGATTTCCAATTCCGCGGGGTCGCACCTCTTTGCGCGAGGTGGCTAAATCAAAAGTGAGAAAAATACATATATGTTGCCAAGGAATCTAGTATCCTCGCACCGACATTACCATCCCATTCATCAGATTCTCCAGGCGCGACTTCACAAAGATCGAAGCCAATAATAGTTTTCCCCGACCTGAATAAAGTGCGCATTAAATAGATGGCTTGATTAAAATCCAACCCGCCAGGAACAGGAGTTCCGGTATGGGGACAAAATGCGGGAGCTAGACCATCAATATCAAAACTTATATAGACGGCTTCTGGCAGACTAGCAATAATGTTCCCGCACTGCTTTGCCCAATTCATTCCCGAATAGGCATTGTCTTTTAATTGCCAGTCATCAAATACCGTAATTCTGCGATCACGTTTAATAGTTTGAGCCTCTGCTTCACAAAGATCCCGAATCCCCACCTGCACTAAATGAGTTATCCCCTCTAGCTGCAAAGCATTATGCATAATAGAAGCATGGGAATAGGTAAAACCCTCAAACCCTGGACGCAAATCTGCATGGGCATCAATTTGTAAAATGCCATACTCCTCATGTTTTTCTGTCAAAGCTTTCAGATAGCCGAGGGGAACACTGTGATCTCCACCGACTAACCCAATTAGCTTATTTTGGGCCAGTAGATTCTTACTCTGACCATAGACCCAATCATTTAAATATTCTGAAGCTTGATTTACTCTGAGTAATTTTTGTTGAATATCTCGGTCTTCAATATCACCGCCCTCTTCTAAGTGATCAATCACCTCTTCCGCTATGATACGAATGCGATCGTTTTTAGCCTTAATATCTGGATTGATCGGCACCGTTCCATGAAGAATTCCCCAAGCCTCAGGCATCTCGAAATCGTAGCCATCCAGCTGATAGGAAGCCTCTAAAATTGCCTGGGGGCCGTTCGCGGTTCCGGCTCCGTAGGAGGTCGTCACATCCCAAGGTACAGGAAGAAAAACAACTTTTGCTTCTTCAGGAGCGATCGGGTAGCCAAAGAAGTTGCTATTGCGAACACAGACATTATTCAAATCGAAGGTACTCTGCCCTGGAAGGATGGAGCCTGCTCCAACTTTGTCAATTTTTTGCTGACTCATTTATTTGCTCCTACCCATTACCCATTACCCATTACCCATTACTCTCAAAGACTTTCCATTACAAACTTGACCAAAAAAGGCCAGATCTGCGTTGCATCGGCACGAATCTCACTAAAAGAACCATTAATATCCATTTTTCTCCAGGACATACCTTCTGAATAGGTGCAGCCTGATAAATGGCCATAATACATCGGATCTGGACAAATTCGGCAGCCATAAGAAAACTTGCGCTCAGGCAAATTGGCACCTGTGGATTCATTCAGCCATTCCACCAGAGGCGGAACATTTTGGATAAAATTTCTCGGGACACCTCCCCCAATGGTAAAAATACCAATCTTGGGAGAATTGGTGATCATGTCTACTAAGAATTCGGTGTCGAGTTCCAAATTCATAATGATCGGCTTGCGACCTTTATTTTTTCGCTCATAATTGTCCAAATAGACATCGTTGCCTAGTTCCGAATCATGGAAAGCTGGCACAAAAACCGGAACCTGCTGCTCATAAGCAGATTTTAAGATACCTCTTTCCTCAGGATGTTGGATAGCCAGATACTCACCGATTATCTGATGAAAAAGCCTGGGGCTTAAGTGCTGTTGTTCGTCGTACTCAGCAAAAATTTTGGTGATTACTTTGCCAATATTATCAAGATTGGTTTCCGGCTCTAGGGTGTCGGTGACCCGATTTAATTTCCGATCAGCTAAATTAGCATCATCTTCATTAGGGTCATATTTAAAATGTTTTAAGCCGACACTTTCCACCAGACCATGAGCCATTAAGGCCCCTGTACTACAGATAGAGTCAATTATCCCCAGATCGACCATATCGCAAATAATCAGACCCATTTTGGCGATCGTCATTGCTCCGCTAAGGGTCAGAAAAACCTTACACTCAGGATCTTTTACCATTGCCAGTAAGGTATCGGCTCCTTTCGTTATTTCTTCAGCTAATCCACCATAGACTTCTATTTCCCTGATAAATTGAACTATCTTGGTCTTGTTTCCGTTTAACTTCTCTTCCAGACTAGTAAAAATAACTGGAATAACAAATTTGGGATCGCAGAAGACTACATTGGGAAAATAACCATCTGACAATTGACCAGGTAAAGCCATACCAAATTGATTGATAAAAATTACCTCTTGTGATCGCTGGGATAAAATGGCAGCAAAACTTTCTGAATAAGCTCCAATAATAATTAACTTATCTGGAACAATTGATGTTGAGACATAATCTTGCTGCGAAATTATTTGAGCGAGCCAGTTTCGCCGTACCATTTCCTCGAGTAATTTTCCCAGAGGGCTATCTAACTTGCCGTCATAGATAGTAACTGGAGGATTTTGCTGGGTAATCCAATGGCTAAGTTTTACTGTTACTTCCCCCAACATCCTCGCCCCAAAAGAACATTGATTCATTCCCTGAACAATCTCACCTACAGAATCACATTGTTGAAGGTCTAATAGTTTCAGTTCTTTGCGGTTTACTAACATTGAAGTCCTGGTTGATTTTCGAGATTAGAGTTGACTTTATGTATTAAATATGAATTTTCGCCTCAATACTGTACTATGTTTTTGCAAGCTCGTGAATAGTTAACTAAAGATTACTTAAGTACTAAAACTGGAAGTACAGTCTTATGTCTACATTAAATCTGGACTTAACCTCTGAAGAGATCCCAGAATATGGGCAAGAATCTTGGACAGTAGAAGATAGCAAAAAGCTCTATCATGTTCGAGGATGGGGAGAACCGTATTTTTCTATTAATAATGCGGGTCACGTCACCGTTGCCCCTCAAGGTGATCGCGGTAAGACTATAGATTTGTTTGAACTAGTGCAGTCGTTAGGCAAACGCAAGCTCACAACGCCGTTGTTGGTTCGTTTCTCCGATATTTTAGATGATAGAATAGAACGCTTAAATAATTGCTTCTTTCAGGCGATCGCCACTTACAATTATCCAGGAATTTATCAGGGTGTGTTCCCGATTAAATGCAATCAACATCGTCATCTAGTTAAAGATTTGGTGCATTTTGGCAAATCCTATCAATTTGGCTTAGAAGTAGGGTCTAAACCTGAGCTGATGATTGCCTTAGCAATGTTAGACTCGCCTTCCCATAAATCCCCAGAAGACTCGCAGGCATTGCTCATTTGCAACGGATATAAAGATCAGCAATATATAGAAACTGCTCTTTTAGCCTCTAAGTTGGGACCAAAACCGATAATTGTCATTGAGCGCATCGAAGAATTGTATCTTGGGATGGAAATTGGTCGTAACCTCGGCATTGAGCCAGTCTTCGGCGTTAGAGCTAAACTGAGCAATCGGGGCACGGGACATTGGGGAAATTCGACGGGGGAAGGCAGCAAGTTTGGTCTGACCATTCCCCAAATCCTCGAAATGGTGAGGCAACTTCAAGCAACTCAAATGCTACATTGTCTGAAATTGCTACATTTTCATATTGGTTCTCAGATTTCTGCGATCGCTGTTATCAAAGATGCAATTCGAGAAGCCAGTCAGATCTACGCTCAACTAGTCAAATTGGGTGCAGCCATGGGCTATTTAGATGTAGGTGGTGGTTTGGCTATAGATTACGATGGCTCCAAGACCAACTTCCACGCCTCGAAAAACTACAATATGCAGAATTATGCCAATAATATTGTTTCTGGGGTGCAAGAAACCTGCCATAAAGCGGGGATTCAGGTGCCAGTTTTAGTGAGCGAAAGTGGTAGAGCGATCGCATCGCACCAATCAGTATTAATTTTCGATGTCCTAGGCTCTAGTGGTCTTAAATTGCAGCCACCGACCCAGGTTGAGGAACCACAACATTTAGTTATTCGTAATCTATGGAAGACGTATAAAAATATTTCAGCGGATAATTATCAAAAAGCCTATCGAGACGCGATCGCTTTTAAAGAAGAGACGATTAGTTTATTTAGTTTTGGCTATCTCAGTCTCACGGAAAGGGCGATCGCAGAACAATTATATTGGGCTTGCTGTGGAAAAATTTGGACAATTATCCGCTACCTAAAAGATGTCCCCAATGATCTCCAAGATTTGGCCAAGATGATGGCATCTATTTATTATGTCAATCTGTCTGTTTTCCAATCAGCTCCCGATTCCTGGGCAATTGATCAAGTATTTCCCATTATGCCGATTCATCGCTTAGAGGAAGAACCCCAAGAGCATGCTATCTTGGCGGATCTTACCTGCGACAGTGATGGCAAAATTGACCAGTTTATCGGTTTGCATGATACTAAAAATGTTTTGGAATTACATGCCCTACAGAGTAATGCCGAATTATCCTGTGCTCCTTACTATTTAGGAATGTTCTTAGTGGGTGCTTATCAGGAAATTATGGGCAATATGCATAACTTGTTCGGCGATACTAATGTGGTACATATTCAGATGACCGCCAACGGTTATGAGATTAAACATGTTGTCAAAGGAGACACCATCACCGAAGTCCTGGGCTATGTGCAATATGACGGAGCAAAGTTGCTTGAGACAATGCGCCTTCGTAGTGAAAAAGCTTTGCAGGAAAATAGAATTTCTCTCGAAGAAACTCAGCTGCTATTACAAAATTATGAGCGCAGTCTGATTAATTATACTTATCTTGAGCAGTGAACAGGGAATTTTCATCAATGATCTATTTTCAACAGCTATCAAATTTTTCCGCAGGTAGCATGATTCTATAAAAAAGCCGGAGCATGACCCCGACTTTTTTCGTATTATTAGGCTGGGTTTTGAGTTAGAATTTGTGGGCGTGTAGTACTTCCATCACGTCACAAAGATAGGCGATACCTGAATAATCGTCGAAAAACTGTGCTGCGACTTCATCCGAAATCTTCACTGCCATCTCCCGATTTGGGGTAAGCACCTCGAACTTTATATTCAAAAAGTCATCGGATGAAACGGCAGGTTGCCCCGACGAGGGAACGTTGCGACTACCTTTCCCCCCAGCCGGCACTACCGTATAACCGGTCGCCCCAACTTCGTTGATAATCTTGGCAATCTTTTTCAGCAACAATTTTTCCGTAACGATAACGAGTTTGGTAGCTTGCTGAGTCATTTGTTTTACCTCCTGAAGCTTATAGTTATTAGACTTAATAGTCTCGTGTTTATTGTCCTAATGTTGGTCGTGGGGTCAGGGAAGCATAGGTAGAGTCCTGAACCCTTATGGAATTAACCGCCCAGCGCCTGGGCAAGCCCGATGAACAGGGGGATTCCTATAGCAAGTGCCACTGGAGTGCCGACGGCTGTAGATGCGCCAATGTAAGCTGAGGGATTGGCCTTAGGAATTCCAGCTCGTAGAGTGGGTGGCCCTGAAATATCCGAACTAGAGGCTGCAATGACAGCCAGAATGACCACTCCGCCAAGGCTAAACCCCGTGATGTAATGGGCAATCATCCCAAAACCGAAGGCGATGAGCCCATGTAGCAAAGGTGCGACAAAAGCATATAGGGCATACCATTGGCCTACCTTACGTAGCTCGCCAATTCTTGCTGTAGCCTCCATCCCCATAACCAGCATTAGGATTGAAAGCAGACCGCGGAAGAGAGGATTGAAAAAGCTCTCATAGACACTTTCTGGACGAGTTAGCACCCCTAGAGCAAGACCAAGAAGTAGTGCGGATAGGGCAGAGCCTTGGAGGCTTTCTTGGATAATGGGCCAAATCTTGACTCGCTCACCTTTGCTATCACGCTGGGGATAACCGCTGGCAACAATTTCCTGGTTGCTGGGATACCCACTAGCAGTAACAGGCTGTCTACCGAGATACTCCTGCTTGCTGAGCTGCTCTTCTGCGGCACGGCGCTGCTTTCGCTTGCTTAGATACACGCTAGCCAAAACGATCGCGGTTACGAGCGCTGGAATATCCATGAAGGGATAGAGCGCGGCAGCCCAGGGTTCGTAGGTGAGACCTTCCGTTTCCATCAGCGTCAGGGCAGCAGCAAGGGTCGAGCCACTCACGGCACCGAACAAGCCTGCTGTCGCAATGCCATCGACAGTTTTGACGCTTGGCAGCTTGGCTAAGGTGTAGCGCCCGATGAACACGATTAGCATACCCACTACCATAGCGAACAACGCGGGTAACAACATCTCCGCCAGATTGGCATTTCGGATTGCAATGCCGCCGCTCAGGCCGACTTTTAGGAGCAGCATGAAGACAATAAACTTGTAAATTGCATCTGGAATTTGCAGTCGGCTATTGACAGCAGCAACGACCATACCACCAATTAGAAAGCCGAGTGTCGGGGACTGTAACTTCCCGAGAAAGAGCGACAAGAAATCGGACAAAAAATCCACGGTGTAATTCCTCTCTCATTAATTTAATAATTTTATACTATTGGCTACGCAAAAAACTGACCGAATTCCCCGAATTTGAGATGTAATTGCTCTATAAGATTAACAATCTAAACTTATGATTTAAGCTGGATTTATATTTAAATGTGAACAATTGTCAATCTATTCCGAAAGGAAATGAACTGGCAGGATCATTGCGTAAGTCTTCTCCAGAGATAGTTTCAGAAGCTGGGGGCAGGTTTGCTACATGCTTGGGGTTGCTTAAGAAACTATGGGACGCGCCATAGAGTGCAGACCACAGAATTGCCACTAGAAGACCAACCCCAATACCCCAACTAAACGCCCAAATATGGGAAGGTTCTAGAGTAAACCGCAAGTGGCGATCGCTATCGTAAAAATGGACAGCCCACCCTTCGTCGGTGGAGGGTCTCGTCTTTGTCTTATTCATGATGGTTTTCTTATATGTTCAAAATAGATATATTTAAATGTATACAAAAACTCTCTGCGAGAAAATAGATTCATAAAACCTCCTAGAATCCTGTTTGTTTTTTAGACTTGCTGTTTAAATTAATTCGGACTTAGCTGAAAACCTAAGGAAAAACTATGATTTTAGCTATTGATAGACAAAAAACTATTATCAAGTGCTTGTTCATTTATCTTAGTCTATGTTATAAGTATTGCATCAATCAAAATCATTGACAAATAAAAATTACTTATCTGAAAAGTAAGAATTCTTTAAATTTATCTGTGCAATTGAAAGATTTGTTTTGCTTATGAAATATAATATTTTTTTATATAAAAAGTATTGAAATATTTTGTTAGCTTATGAAAAGTAGAGGGCTCTTGCAGTGAAGATGTTCCCCCTAATATCAAATTGGAAAATCAGGAGAACCGATTCATGGTTACATTAATCAATACTCAACCAAAAACTTCATCTACTGCCAGACTGACGATACAAACTCTTGAAATCGCGTCTAACACCACGGCCATGCGTTGTCTTGATTGGGATCGCGATCGCTTTGATATTGAATTTGGCTTACAAAATGGGACAACCTACAATTCTTTTATTATTCAAGGGGAAAAACTTGCTTTAGTTGACACTTCCCACGCCAAGTTCCGTCAGCTTTACCTGGATCTCTTGACAGGCTTGATCGAGCCGACCCAACTTGATTACCTAATTATTAGTCACACCGAACCCGATCACAGTGGCTTAGTCAAAGATATTTTGGATTTAGCTCCTCAGGTAACAGTAGTCGGTGCGAAGGTGGCGATTAAGTTTTTGTCCGACATGGTGCATCAACCATTTAACTCTCTAATCGTTAAAAATGGCGATCGCCTGGATTTGGGAGCTGGACATGAACTGGAGTTTGTTTCCGCACCCAATTTACATTGGCCCGACACAATTTTTACTTACGATTATCAGACACAGATTCTCTATACTTGTGATGCCTTTGGCATGCATTATTGTGATGAGCCAGCTTTTGATGAGGACTTATCCTTAATTGAGGCCGACTTTGAATACTACTATGACTGTCTGATGAAACCGAATGCCCGCTCGGTAATCGCTGCGATTAAAAGAATTGGCAAATTAGAATTAGCAACTATCGCCACAGGCCATGGCCCTCTGCTAAAACACCATCGCACCGAACTGGTAAATCGCTATCAACAATGGAGCCAGACTCAAACTAAGACTGAGACTTTGGTCGCAGTGTTTTTTGCCGAAGACTATGGTTATAGTGAAGAACTAGCTATAGCGATCGCCCAAGGAGTCCTCAAAACAGGAGTGGCTGTAGAATTGGTCAATTTGAATGATACTGAACTTCAGTTTGTTAGGGAATTAGTTTCCCAAGCCCGAGGTTTAGTCATCGGGATGCCCGCTCAGTCCAACTCTGAAGCGAATACGATTCTCAATACAATTTTGGCCGCAGCTAGTGGTAAACAATCTCTAGGCTTATTTGAATCTGGCGGTGGAGAGGATGAACCTATTTATCCCCTGAGAAATAAGTTCCAGGAAATTGGACTAACCGAAGCATTCGAGCCGATTATCGTGAAAAATGCTTTAGATCAAGCGATTAACCAAGTTTGTGATGAGGCGGGAACCGATTTGGGACAATGGTTAACTCGCGATCGCACAGTTAAACAAATCAAAGCTATCGATAATAGTTTACAAAAAGCCTTGGGCAGAATTAGCAATGGACTATATATTATCACCGCAACTAAAGGCGAAATTTCTAGTGCCATGGTGGCATCTTGGGTAACCCAAGCCAGTTTGACTCCCTTGGGTATCGCGATCACAGTAGCTAAGGATCGGGCCATTGAATCTTTCCTCCAGATCGGCGATCGCTTTGTCCTAAATGTTTTAGAAGAAGGCAATTACCAGCATTTGATCAGACATTTTCTCAAGCGTTTTCCCCCTGGAGCAGATCGCTTTGAGGGAATTAAAACCGTACCTGCGAACAACGGTTCACTAATTCTTGCTGAATCGCTAGCTTATCTCGAATGCGAAGTTACTAGTCGCCTCGAATGCAGTGATCATTGGATTGTTTATAGTACAGCCCAAACTGGCAGAGTTGCCAAATTAGATGTCCTGACCGCTGTCCATCATCGTAAAGTTGGCAATCACTATTAATCAATTTGGCTTAGATACTGGGAGAAATACACTCAATGAATAAAGCTTTCCATAATCACCAGGATATGACCATAACTCCCTGGTACAAATGGCTCAATAATGGTGGAGTAATTAAGATTTTGGAATTTATCCAAGACTTCATAATTGTCTCTCTCTGCATCGGTCTATTTGGCTTTATGATTCTTCAGTTACGAGAGATGTTTGTCTCTCTACTGCCCCCTTTAAACTTTACTAGAGTCACGGCTGATATCCTGTTTGTGCTGATTTTAGTCGAGTTATTTCGCCTCTTAATTATTTATTTACAAGAGCGCCGGGTTTCTATTGGCGTTGCTGTCGAAGTTTCCATTGTCTCGGTTTTACGAGAAATCATTGTCAAGGGGATTCTCGAAATTCCTTGGAGTCAGATCTTGGCCACTGGTGCTTTTTTATTAGTTTTAGCAGTCTTGTTAGTAGTACGAGTTTGGCTTCCTCCTACTTTCGAAGGTGTTGACCCCGAGCAAAAAATATCTGCGAGGTACCAACAAAAACGTCAGTTCGACAAGGTAGAGAACAATCTTGTTTAACGTCAGTTCGACGAATTTTCCTTTTGATTAAATTTTCCAAGTTGAACAACGAAGTAATAGGCTTTTCCCCAGATCCCCAAATCCCTAAGTCCC
>NZ_ALVZ01000148.1 GCF_000332055.1 Xenococcus sp. PCC 7305
CCAAAATCTGTTGCAATATGAAAATAGGTACGATATTCTCGCCAATATTCCAGGGTGACTAAAATTTGCTCTTCTCTTGCTAAATCCCAAGGTCGTCCTGCTTTTGGTCTGTGAGGAAATTCTTGCTTAAATGCTTCAAGTATTCGTTCAAAAGTTTTTTTCTCGACCCCAAAGCGCCGCTTAAACTTTTTACCTGATAGAGATTTGGCATTTGCGTAGTTCATAAATGAGGTACAAGAGAAGTGCAAGCCCTTTACTCTACCACAAAAATATTTTGCAAGAGGTCTATTTTATATTTTATAAATTAGCTTTAATATCGACTATTTCTTAAGGACAAATAACAGACCAAATACCAATAACAAAATCACTTCCGTGCCTAAAAGCCCATAAATAGTTTGTTTTTGTTCGATAGTAAAGGCAAAGTAATCAATAAAAACAGTATAAATAATAAATTGGGATGCAATAGCACTAAAAAAGCAGAGTATTCCCCAGATTGTTTTTTGCCAAAGTCCAATGGCCGTAGCTGTATCTAATAATCCATAGACAAGATCTTCTACTGTCCAAGTTAAAGGTCTGCCACCCTCAATAACTTCTCCAAAACCCAGTAAATTCATCATATGCACCAATGCTCCATAGGCCATAACAATTGCGAGAAATCTCAGATAAATTGCCATCCAAAAATTTTCTGTGGCCTGTTTGGTATTTTCAAACATTTCAATACACCCCAAAATTTACAGATACCAATGACTTATCCTCAGATCCCATGAGATTAAATTAAAGAGCTTGAGTAATAATGCGCTCTAATTCTATATCTAATAAACTGTATTTTTCGTTGATACTACTACTGCCCATTTCCACGGACATGCATAGACCAAGTAGGGTTATTTCTGGAGGGAATTTTTTGTGATCGCTTAAATTCATCGTCAAGAAAGGACAACAGAACAAAGCTAGTTTGAGATATTGTCGCCAATTTTCTGGTAATTGATTTTGCGATCTCAATAGTTTTAATAATGGCTTCAACACCCTGGAAAACTTAGAACGAAGAAATTCAACTCGGACATCTGCGGGCACAAAATCATGATTAACAATGATCTGATTACTTTTGATTTCCCAAGTCATATTCAAGTCTTGGGCAACTTCTCGGGGAAAATACATCCAGATGGCAAACACATTATGGAAAAAGGGCTTTGTCAAATCGAGAAAAGGTGAATGACGACCAGCAAAAGCAGGATCAAAATAAATTAAATCATTATTCGCCTCATCAACAAAAACATTTCCATTATGAGCATCACCGTGACCAATTATAGAAATAGTATCGTTACGTTCTGGATTCAAATATTCACTAGCCAACGTAACTAATTCGGCCAAACTATCTTGAAACTCAACCCCATTAATAACCCATTTTAATTGTGATAGATAATTGTAGTTAATATCTTGTCCGGGCAAACTTAATTCTGTATCTTGGTAAAAATCATCAAACCGCCCTCCAGTTAATCGATGGTAGAACAATTGATGAATCGGGGAATCGCTATGTTCTTTAGCAGTTAGAGGTTGGAGAGTATTCTGATAGATAGACCACAAATCATCATCAGACTTTTGTTGAATCGCAATTATTTGTTCGGCATTATGTTTTTGACCAGTCTCGATTTCTCTTGCAACGTCAAACAGAGAAGGAAAATCAAAAAACTTATAAATTAATAATTGCTTACCCCATTCAGTCGAACTAAATATCGGCTGAATCACAGGATAATTAGCATCAGCTAAAATTTGAGAATTATAATATTCGCTGATAATGCTTTGCGGCTCCACATGGGTCTTAAAAAATAGCTTTTCACCCTCTTCGGTAATTATAATACCGTTAATAGAATTAAGAGAAACTGCCAAAGGACGGAGATTTACACTTTTGACATTAAAAGGTAAATTATTCTTAAAAAAATCCTTGAGTAATTGATTGGCAGCTTCGAGATCTGTAAATTGAAGCGATTGAATTTCTTGTAAATCTTTATCAGACAAATCTTTTTTCCTCAATATCAATTAGAAGTCAGATACTTTTAAAGGATGAGAGTTCCGGAGAAACAATAAAACAATAAATGTAAAGTAGAAAACATCATATCTTCCTAGAAACTCCCCAATTATGTAACTAATTAGTAAACACTTCGGCAGGGGTTTGGGGAGGGCGTATCGTCCCCAATGGGGGGTCTGGGGGGCTAGTCCCCCAGTAGCATTTATGGATTTAATCGAAAAAATTGAGATGGATTATTTCCAAAGCTCATCCCGCTCCTTAATCGCCATAGCATGAGCCGAAAAACCCTCATAATCCGCCAAAGTAAAAGCCGTCTTCTTCAACTTATTGAAACCAGCCTTCGTCAAATAACCAATACCAGAACGCTTCAAAAAGTCAAAAACCGACACCGCAGAATAGGAACGAGCAAAACCACCAGTGGGCAAAATCGCATTAACCCCTAAACAATAATTCGCCGTCGGAATCGGCGTGTACTCACCCAGCAAAATCTCACCCGCATTCACGATATCTCCTAGCACACTAAAAGGATCTTCAACCAACACTTCTAAATGCTCAGGAGCATAATCATTCACAAAGGCGATCGACTCCTCCACACTAGAAGTCAAAATAATCCCCCCATAGGAAGACAAGCCAGTCTCACAGAAATTTCTGCGCCATTCAGGCAATCTTGCCAAATATTCCTGTAAATGTTTTAAAGCTTCATTCGCAACCTTCTCACTATCAGTCACCAACAAAGCTGCCGAATCAGGGCCATGCTCCGCTTCGATAAGTAAATCGAGAGCTGCAATACGAGGATCAGTTGTCTCATCGGCCAGGATAATCGACTCACTAGGCCCAGCGGGCAAACCAACATCTACAGTACCGTAGAGAATTCTTTTGGCTGCTGAACCATAAACATTACAAGGGCCAGTGATTTTATCAACTTTAGGGATTGTTTCTGTCCCCAAAGCCATTGCTGCCATAGCTTGAATGCCACCCAGCTTATAAACTTCAGTCACTCCTGCCATAGTCGCCGCGACCAAAGATGCGGGCTCAACATTGCCATCTTTGCCAGGAGGAGTACAAACCATTACTCTAGGCACTTTTGCAACCATAGTCGGCACTGCCAACATGAGCATTACCGAAGGGAAAGCACCTTTGCCTCTAGGAACATATAACCCAGCACTCGCGATCGGGGTAACCTTTTCACCAGCAAAAACCCCTTTGTCAATTTCCGCCAGTTGAATCTCTTCTGGCATTTGACGCTCATGGACTTCTTTAATATTGGCAAAAGCATGGGCGATCGCAGCTCTAATTTCAGGGTCGACTTCCTTCTCCGCCGCCGCAAATTCAGCTTCTGTTACCTTAATGTTTTCGATGGTGGCATCTGGATAGTCAAACTTTCTGACATATTCCACTACCCCAGCATCACCATTTTGCTTGATATTATCGATCGCTTCTTTTGCAATGGATAACGCTTGTTCAATATCCAACTCAGCCCTTTTTTTTAACTTCGTGAGTTCCTCTGGACTCATCTGCGCCAGTTTAAGAATTCTCGTCATGCAGCTCTTGCTCCAATAAAAATTTTTTTAATAACAAATCTATATATCAACAGCCTAATAATTATAGAGTAATTATGTTTTCTCCCCCCATAAAGTCAGTTTTGACAATAAGCGTAAGCTATCATTGCAGGAGTTTATAGGATACATCTGGATTTAGATAATTCATATTTGCGATAGCAATTTATCGTATTCTGCATGAGAACCAATTCAGAACCAAATTATCGTATCATCTTCGAGTTGACCAACTGCTCGATAATTTTTGCTAACTCTTGCAGAGTAAATCGGAAGTCTAGAATGAACTTTTTTGAGTCTTAAACTAGGATGATTGGGGTCTTGTTGAAATTGCCTATATGCTTGTCTTGACTGGGTTTGAGCTGTATTTGGTAAAGTACTAAATGCCTTGCGGAACTTACTTGTAGTTCTTGATTTCACAATTTTTCTGGATTAAGTTCTTCAGTATATCCTGCATGATGCTCTTCCATTGCCTCAGCAGCTAGATTGGCCAGCAAATCTTGGGATTGAGCAAATTTTGTATCCCATTTCGTCTCATTTTCAAGTTCTTCTAAAATCATAGAGGCAATGGCATTCTGTCCCTCTATATCTAATGTTTTTAGCTGTTTGATTGCTTGTTCTAATAATTCTGTCATCTGATTAAAATTATCTTTTTCTTTTATTGTCCCTCACTTTCACCTACTATTATTGAGTTTTTTAGAATGAAACAAATGAAAATCGTATTTTTTGGTACGCCTCAATTTGCCGTCCCCACATTAAAATTCTTAATTGAGCATCCCAAATTTGAGGTGGTTGCGGTAGTTACTCAACCCGATAAACGCCGAGGCAGAGGTAGTAAAACTATTCCTTCTGCAATCAAAAAAATCGCTACAGAGCATGACATTCCGGCTTGGCAACCCAAAAGAGTCAAAAAAAGCCAGGAAACTCTCGACAAACTCCGCGAAGCTGCGGCTGATGCTTTTGTTGTGGTTGCCTATGGTCAAATACTTTCCCAAGAAATCCTCGATATGCCACGCATCGGATGTATTAATGTTCACGGTTCGATCTTGCCTCAATATCGCGGTGCGGCTCCGATTCAATGGAGCATTTACAACGGCGATCGCGAAACGGGAATTACGACTATGCTGATGGATCAAGGCTTGGACACTGGAGACATGCTGCTCAAGGCCCATACGAAAATTGATTTACTCGATAATTCTCTCGATCTTGCAATTAAGCTAGCTGCTCAAGGAGCCGAATTACTGATTGAAACCTTACTAAAGCTAGATAGCAATTCTCTAAAACCGATAGCACAAAATGATGCGGAGTCTAGCTATGCTCGTTTGATAAATAAAGCTGACTATGTGATTGATTGGTCACAAGATGCGATCGCGATTCACAATCAAGTTCGCGCTTTCTATCCTAGCTGTATTACTAGTTTTCGTGATCAACAACTTAAAGTTAAAGCAACTATTCCTTTAGTCGCAGAATATATAGAGCAATTGCCAACAGATTTACAAGCCAAATGGCCAGAGTTAGCAAAGCTTTCAGGGGATTCTGGTGCGATCGCCGCTAGTGTTAAAAACTTCGGTGCGGTGGTGCAAACAGGTTCAGGATTATTGTTATTGACAGAGGTACAACTTGCAGGGAAAAAAGCGCAATCAGGATGGGATTTTGTAAATGGCATGCGATTGTCTATCGGGGAGAAATTGGGCAAGGACTTACTAGTCAAAATAAAATTGCAATAAGTTGAACAATAGGATTAGTCAACTTATTAATTAGGTTGTATAGTCATTCCAAGTAATTTCTGTCTGATGGCAGATCAAGTTGCAACCGAATATCGTTCGTAGGGCAATTCGCAAATCGTCTCTACATAATGGACCTCTTGCAATATTCAGCGCATGATGTGCTAACAACCCGATTTGACCTAACTAATCTGCCCTCTACCATACCGTAATGATCAATTATGCAAGATGATCAATTATGCAAGAGGTCTAATAGCAATTATTTACAGAATCTCAAGTTAATAATAATACATATCATAAATCACATATTTAAGATACAGTTTTTTTGATTGAGCAAATAGAATTAAAATCAGCGCTTGTAGTACAAGTATTAATATTATATTACAAAATATAATATTAATATTCATCAAGGGAATACTGTAATAGAATGTGTGTACTGAATGGCTGGGTTAGTAGTATGGAGTGCTCTAAAACAGGAATAGCTATCTTATCGAATATTGTTTACGATCTCGAGGAGAATCGCGTACCTGAGGAGTTGAGTAATAGTTTTTTTCAGATTCTTGAACTAACTTGGGCAAGACAAGAAATCCAAGAGCCATTAATCGCATTTGAGGAAGCGATCAAGGATGAATATCTATGTCAAGGACATCAGATAAATGATTCACCTGAAAATTATTCAAGAGTTGTAGACTTACCAAGTTTAATAAGCTACAACTTAAATCTAAGAGAAATTCCTTTATCTATTGAAAAGCAACCACTTACTGAAAGTCAGTTAAGCTTGTTGGAGCAAGCTGACCTTGGAGAAGTCGGAAAAGGCAAAATCAAAACTGGAAGACCTTTGGCCTGGGTTACTAAAACGTCATCTCTTGATGAAATAAAACAAAACGAAGCCAAAGAAAATTGGGCATCCATTATTAGAAATCGTCTGGGTCTTGAATGTCTTAGAAATCAAGAAGAGCAATTAATAGAAATCATATACTCCACAAAGGTAGTTGCCAAAAACAAATTTTTTTCTCCAGTTTTTTTTGATGGCTGTGTTTCCAATATTTATATTTCTAAATCTACGCCAGATGGATGGGGAAGAACGGTGGATATAGAAACTTACGAAGAAGGCTTGCCAGAAGCAATACATCCGCCAATTCCTTTTGGAGAAGGATTTAGATTAAAAAGGTTGGGAACTACTAGAACTTGCGAGAAAACATACGATAGCACAACATTTTTAAGCAAATTGCCAATACGCTGGTCATCTCCTCAACATAAAAAATACATATCATAATATATCTTTTTTATTTCATAGTTTTTTAATGTGCAGGAGTTTTTTACATGAACGAGCAAAAATTAAATGAATTTTTCAAAAAAAGTGATGCTCGGGAGATAGCAACATGGATAAGGCGAGGGTTGAAAGATAAAAATTTTTATCCGCTTATTCTATCTAATCAAACAACAACTACGCGTCAATTAAAGTATATATTTAAATATTTAGAAGCCAATCAACAAGAAAAGTTTAAAAATGCATTTGCCTTATTAGCTTCAGAGCTTAATCTTAAAGAGTTTGATGATATTAATATCCTTAAGGATGTTGCCATTACAATTGCTTACCTGGGAGCCGATCAAGCTATTGAAAGCCTGATCTCAATTATTGATGATAAAAGATTAGGATATGAACTCGATAAAAACAATATTGATTATGACGATATTACTCAAACTATTTTTGCTGTCTTATCAGGATTTATGCCTTCTGAAAAAATAAAAATTTTATTTGAAAATTTATTATTTGAAAAATTTGATTCACAATTTGCGGCCCAACTGCTTATTGGGTTATGCAAAAACCAGCCGAACAACTATGCTCACTACTTAAACCGCTTTTTTCAAATAGAAAAAGAAGATCCTAAATTATTTAAATTAAAGTTTATTCTTCCTATTATGGAAGATACCGTTACGGAATCGATAGTAGGAAAAAACTTTTATAAACTGAATTCTTATTCTCGCGAAAGATTAATTTCATTTCTCCCAAAATATATTCGTTACACTTCAAAAAACTCATTTGAAGATTTGTCAATTATCAAAAAAATATTGCAGGGGTTTGAACACAAAGAAGAAATAATTAAGGTGGCAATTTCATTAATAAGAGAAAAGTTGAATTCTCAGACAACCGCAATTTATTTGTTTTCTAAAGAAGGTAAATTAAAGCGCCACAGTATAGATGGAATAGATAACCAGAATATATTAATAAGTAACAAGTGGTTTGAGAATGAGATTTATGATCTGTGTGAGGACGATAACTTGATTGTAAAAGCAGCACGTCCTCAAGCTGATGGATTTGGGAAACCTCAATTTTTACAAGTTTCTGGAGAAAAAGATCAAAATATACTGAATACCTTTGAAGAGAAATATTTAGAAAAACTTGGCTCTTTAAATTGCGGAGTAGCAGTTCCATTAGACGGTAAAAATAAAACTTATGGCGTTCTTGTTGTCATAAATAAAGTTGAACCTGGGACAGCTAACTCTTATCCTACCTGTAGCTTTCCCGACAAGGACTTAGCATGGTTGTATACAGTAAGTTCATCTGTTTCTGAAGCTATATCTAATTGGAGAAGAAACAAACAAAGAATACTTGAAAAAGACTTAGATGAATTTTTAATCAGAGCCTCTTTTAAAGAGCCAAAAAAAGTTTACCAAGAAATAGTAAGTCGCTTAATTTCTGAAAATACTTCTTTTAAAGCTTGTGTGTTACGTGTTAAGGACAAATTTGGGCTGCTAAAAGTAGCCGGTATTGATATAGTTGCCAATACCCCAGAAGAGAAAGCAAGATTATTAGAAGAACGCAAAAATGAATCAATAAGTCCTAATAAAGATAGTTCTCATCCAGGTTGGGCAAGCAACAATAGGGAACCATCTATAATAATGATCAGCGAAAATAATATAAACACTTTTTTTATTAATAAGAACTGGGTGGAAACAAACAACTTCCAATCTTTTGCCTGCTTTCCACTTATTTCAAGAGGTAAAGTAGTAGGAACATTGTCTTTATATGCTGCGTATAAATACGACTTTCATCCTAGTTGTAAAGCCTTTTTGTCGAGAATAACATCTTTAGTGGCTTCTTTTATCCGTAGAATTAGTGAGGATGAAACCGTCCAGGAAGCGGTTAAAGTAATGGAAACTGCTTACAGAAATGAGCCTACAAAATTACAAACAGTATTCAAGACTACTAGAAAAGCTCTTGCTAGTATTGTAAGCGAAGATCCGCTCCATCGTTATGATAAATTTGACTAGTGGGCGTGGGCGTAAATAAGACCACTTTTCCCTAATGTAACTGCGGGAATCCCTTCGATTGATGCCACCAGAGAACTAAAGATTCTGTTTGATGTGTACTTAATAGGATTGAGGTTTTCACTCCTAATTAAATTATGACGGCTACAGAGATTTATCTTCACAAGTTCTTCAACTTAATTGCTTATAAGAGAATTGAAGATGTAAGTTGTTTGCATTCTCTAACTTAGCAACAGCCTTCATTTTAGATATTCCTCATCCTTTAGAAAGGGGTATTGATCATGATAAATAAAATTCTGGTCGCAGTTGATCGTTCTGAAAAAAATAAATCCGTTTTGGATTCAGCCCTATCTTTAGCTAAAGCAACTGACTCGACTTTAATGTTTTTGCATGTCTTATCTGAAAATGAATCAGGTTATCCCATCTTGCCCAACTATGCATATTATCCAGTGGTGGATGATCGCGATTTTGAAATTTATCGTAAGCAGTTAGCAGAATACAAAAAATTAGGGCTAGATCTTTTACAAAATCTCACCAGAAAAGCTTCAGAAGCAGGCGTAAGTGTAGAATATTCGCAATTAACTGGTAACCCAGGAAGAACGATCTGTGAGCTAGCAGACACTTGGGGAGCCGATTTGATCATAGTTGGTAGTCGAGGATTGAAAGGGCTGAAGGAAATGTTCCTCGGCAGCGTCAGCAACTATATTACTCACCATACACCCTGTTCTATTCTGATTGTGCGCACTGGGGTAGATATTGAACAGTAAACATTGAACATTTATCAATTGACGTTGTTATAATGCCGACGGAATGACAGTAAAAAGTTGATAACCATGACCGCTACCAAAGCTAGGATCTCCAAATTTCGTCCCAGTCTGTCGCTACAGTTAACCATTATTGGGTTCATCATCACCATCAGTTGTGTTCTCATTGCTTTGCTTGCTCCAAGCTTGCAAAGTTGGGGTTGGCTCCAAAATCCGACCGAATCTTTGATTAATCCGATTCATCAACCCCCTAGCTCAGAATATTGGTTCGGCACGACTCGTCAAGGATATGATGTTTTTTCTCGAACTCTATTTGGAACTCAAGCAGCTTTGAAAGTAGTGATCCTAGCAACCAGTTTGAGCCTTGTTATTGGCGTTCCCCTCGGTTTAGTCAGTGGTTATCTTGGCGGGAAAATGGACAAAGTTTTACTGTTCCTGATGGATACTATTTATACTTTGCCAGGATTGCTTTTGTCGGTCACTTTAGCTTTTGTGGTTGGAAAAGGAGTGTTTAACGCTGCGATCGCACTCAGTATCGCCTATGTCCCGCAATATTATCGTTTGGTTCGCAATCACACCACGAGCGTCAAGACCGAATTATTCATCGAAGCCGCCCAAGCAATGGGTGCACCGACGAGCAGAATATTATCTCGTTATTTATTTTTTAACGTCATTCAAAGTGTTCCTGTCTTGTTTACACTCAATGCAGCCGATGCAATTCTTATTTTGGGTGGTTTAGGCTTTCTGGGTTTAGGTTTGCCTCCAGAAATTCCCGAATGGGGTCATGATCTTCGTTTGGCCTTAGATGCTCTACCCACAGGCATTTGGTGGCCAGCGACTTTTCCTGGCTTGGCCATGACGGTAATGGTCACAGGTTTGTCTTTAGTGGGAGAAGGTTTAAGTGAAATTATTAATCCAAAAATGCGTCGTTCAAGAAATGATTAGCATCGTTGTGCGGGAATCAAGGGTCAAGATTAAAAATTTCTTCAAGTATATTTTATTTTTCTCCGTTTTTCATTTACAAAAAATATACATTTAATACTTGAATTTTACAAAAATTACTTATTACTCTTAAAAAGAATTTTCTAAACAAATTTCATACAAAATCTTTAACGAAAAAAAATATACATCCTTATAGAATATTGGTAGCTTAAATGTATTCAGGCACTAGATTGAACTATCTTTATCATTAAATTCAATAATTAAAAATCAATAGAAAAATCAAAAACAAATAAGATGAGTAATAAAATTAAGTATGCTTTATCCTCGTAAATTTGGTTTGATGTTGATCATAATTTCGATGATTACTATCTATCAAAAAGTAGATTTTCGAAACGATATGGTTACTAATTATTATCGACAAAGTGATCGCGATTTTCCCAATCCCGAACGAGGTTTTTTTGTTAGCTTTGACCCTTGGGGAAACGACACCCGTCCCCCTCTAAAATTAGACGAATTGAAGCAATTGCGTGAACGGAATATTACTGTTGCTCGTCGCTATTATTTAATTGACGATTTTAGAGATGAACCTCTTTCTCAAAAATTCTTAGACAAGGTGCAATCAGACTTTACCACTGCCAGAAAAGCAGGGGTGAAATTAATTATCCGTTTTACCTATAACTGGTTAGGAGGAGGCGATGACGAACCCAAGGAAACGATCTTGGCCCATCTAGAGCAATTACGCCCTGTTCTCGAACAAAATTATGACGTTATTGCCTATATGGAACCAGGATTTATTGGTTATTGGGGAGAATGGCATAGTTCTACCCATGGTTTAGATAAAGATCCTGAAGCTAGGAAAGAAATTCTATTTAAAGCTTTGTCTGTACTTCCACCGGAACGTATGGTCACAATTCGCTATACCCACTATAAACGCGATTCCTTTAACGATTACCAGCCAATAACAGCAAAAGAAGCCTTTGATGGCACCAAGAAATCGCGCACTGGCTCTTATAATAATTGTTTTCTGGCATCGATTGATGATGAAGGTACTTATAGCTCTACTCAGTCGGAAAAAATAACTGCCCAAAAACAATTTCTGCATCAGGATAATCTTTATGTCGTTCAAGGGGGAGAGGTTTGTCGATACAATCCTCCCAGAACTGATTGTCCCACCGCAGTCAAAGAATTGGCACAAATGCGCTGGAGTCTTTTAAACTTGTTTCCTGTTTCTAATGAATATCTTTATCAAATATTTCAAGATTGGCAAGAACAAGGCTGTTATGAAGAAATTGCTAAGCGTCTAGGTTACAGATTCCGCTTGATAGAATCGACAGCAACCATAAAAAGCCAACCTGGTGGCGTTTTTGCCCTCAACTTCCAAATTGAAAACCAGGGATGGGCGAGTCTCTATAACCCTAGAAAAGTAGAATTGGTATTGCGGTCTTCGCAAACGGGTCAAGAATATGTTATCTCAATCGATCACGACCCTAGATTCTGGCAACCAGGGACCAAGAATGATGTTGAGGTGAAGGCAAATTTGCCATCCGATATCACTCCTGGGGACTACGAAGTCTTTCTCAATTTACCAGATCCGACTCCTGGGTTAACTAACCGTCCTGAATATTCTATTAGACTAGCTAACCAAAACCTTTGGGAAGAGAATACTGGTTATAATTCCTTACAACATAGATTAACTATTGCCACGCCCGTAGAGATCGATAGCCAAAAAATCACTAAATATAGGCAATTAAGTCATGCCAGAGGCGATATTCAATGAGAACATCCTGGCTTAATTATTGGCAAAAACTGACAACAAGCTCAATAGATCGTCAGATTTTTAGTGCAGCCTTTACGGTGGCTGTATTTACGGCAGTGGTAAAACTAGCGTCAATTGTCAAAGAAATTCTTGTGGCTTGGCAATTCGGCACTGATGACAGCCTAGATGCTTTTTTTATCGCCCTGGTAATTCCCAGCTTGGCGATTAACGTGGTAGCCGGTTCTTTGAATGCGGCTTTCATTCCCACCTATATTCGGGTTCGCGATCGCGAAGGCTTTGTCTCTGCTCAGAAACTATTCGCCAACACCTCTATTTTCAGCAGTTTTTTGTTGGTCTTGGCAACCTTGACCGTGGCGACAACTGCCCCTTGTTATCTTAAAGTGATTGCTAGTGGATTTCCCCCAGAAAAATTAGAGCTTACTTGTAAGCTCCTCTGGTCCATCGCACCTCTAATTTGTCTGAGTGGAATTAGAACTATTTGGGGAGCAGTCTTAAATGCATGGGAAAAATTTGCCTTGGCAGCAGTAGCACCGATTCTGACTCCATTGGTGAGCATTGTTTTACTTTATAGCTTTCCTGGTTGGGGAGTATTTGCTCTTACCATTGGTTTACTGATGGGCACTCTACTAGAATTGGTTATTTTAGCAGTAATCTTGCGAAAACAAAAACTAATAATATATCCTCGATGGTCTGGACTAGATGCCAATTTGCGCCAGATTATTAATCAATATATCCCAGCTGCGGCGGGTGCTTTATTGATTTGTAGTGCTATGCCGATCGATCAATCGATGGCAGCGATGTTATCTCCTGGGAGTGTTGCCGCACTCAATTATGGTAATCGACTGATTGCTTCGCCTATCAGTCTCTTGAGTACCGCACTGGGAACAGCTGTGATTCCCTATTTTTCCAAAATGATTGCGGCAGAAAACTGGCAAGATTTGCAAGGGACCTTACGCAAGTATTTAGGTCTAATTTTTGCTGGGACAGTTCCTTTGGCAATTGGTTTAATGGTTTTTTCTAAACCTATTATTGAATTGATGTTACAACGAGGCTCTTTCACTGCCACAGATACTCAAATGGTTGTACCAATTCAAACTTTATATGCTCTACAAATCCCCTTTTATCTCGCCAATATTCTTCTCGTTAGGTTAATCAATTCCCTAAATCAAAATAAGACTTTATTTTATCTTTCCGCGGCAAATTTAACTATTAATGTAGTGTTGAACTATTTATTTATGCAATGGCTTGGCATTATTGGCATTGCCTTGTCTACAAGTTGTGTTTATATTTTTTCTTTCCTCTATGCCCTAGTCTTTACCCACCGAGCCTTAAAAACCAAAGTTACTCAATTCAAAAAATATTCTTAAATTATGCGTATTACGATTGTTATAAATTCTCTTTCTGGAGGCGGTGCTGAACGAGCAGCTGTTTTACTTGCTGAAGGTTTAGTCACCAGAGATCATCAGGTAAGTCTCGTAACTATTTTTCCCGAATCAACCGATTTTTACCAACTGTCAGAGCAAGTCACAAGAGTTCCTTTAGGCATTGATGGTAAATCTTCAAATCCGATTGCAGCGATCTCAAATAATCTTAATCGCTTGCGCATTCTGAGAAAATCTATTAACTCTCTTGAGCCAGATCTAGTAATTTCTTATCTCTATAAGACTAATGTTTTAACTCTACTTGCTTTAATTGGCAGCAAATGTCCTGTTATAGTAAGCGAGCAGAATCATCCTCAAAGTACCAAAGTAAGTCCTGTTTGGAATCAACTCCGCAGTTGGGTTTACCCTCTAGCAAGCAAAGTAGTTAGTACTAGCAAAGGCGTAGATGCTTATTTTGACTGGATGCCTCCAGCTAAAAGAGAGGTAATTTATAATCCCCTAGCAGTTACATCCCAAACTGCTGAAGACGTCGCAATTCCCCCAGAATTCAATCCGGAGAAACAATGGCTGATAGCAATGGGTAGATTAACCGAGCAAAAAGCGTTTGACGTTTTATTACAGGCATTTGCTCGAATTGCGCAGCAGTATTCTAATTGGCAGCTTTTGATTCTAGGAGAGGGGGAATTGCGAGGTGAGCTAGAACAACTAAAAACCGAATTGGGATTGGGGCAACAAGTAGTTATGCCAGGATTAATTGCTAACCCATTTCCCTTACTCCGAAGAGGTCAATTATTTGTGCTTTCTTCACGCTACGAAGGTTTTGGCAACGTCATTATTGAAGCAATGGCTTGTGGTCTACCAGTAATTTCCACCGACTGTCCCAGTGGACCGAGTGAAATCATTCAAGATGACATTAGTGGGTTATTAGTTCCAGTGACAAATGTTGATGCTTTGGCTCAGGCAATGGCAACTTTGATGTCTCGTCCTGATAAACGACAGCAGTTTATCGAGAAAGCTCAACAAGGATTAGGTCGTTTTGAACTTCAGAATATTCTTGATCGCTGGGAGGAATTATTTATGTCTTATAAATAATAACTATTAAATACTAGAGAATAATATTATGATTGCCATCTCTTATCTGGGATTTTTACTTTTTATTATTGTCTTGGAATTAGTCCGTCCCAAAGACAGTAAATTTGACTTTTTCAGTCTGTTTAATCTCTTTTTTATCTTGCTTTATCTAATGCCTGGGTGGTTTATAACCAATTTACATCCAGGTATGGTAGGGCATATTTCATTAGGAATTCAAAAGCTTAATACCTATACCTTACAATATACTTGGCAAGTACCTTTGGCAATCTATGTAACTTATTTTCTCGTTTTGTTAGGCTACTACAGCTCATCTGCTCAAAAATTTGCCAGCCAATTAGTAATTGTTAGCCGCAGTGATAAAACTATTTTGATAATTGCCTTTTGCTTACTATTTCTTGGTTGTATTTCTTTATATTCTTATACTAGTCAATATGGCGGTATTGTTAATGCAATTTCTGCATCTCATGCTATTCGATCAGGGGCAAAAACTGGTAAGAGTCTTGGTTTTTTTGTGAGATTAATCTACTATAATTTTTTTGCTACTTATTTATTTATCAGCTTTTTATTTATCAAAAAAGTAACTAAAAGTAAGTTGAAAGTTTGGAGTTTTTTTCTAATTGGAGCAGTTTCTTCTTTTGTCTCCATATCTTTAGCTGGTTCGCGAGGCAGTGCAATTTTAGCTCTGGCCAATTTTTATCTAACTTATGTAATTTTAAAAAAAAGATGGTCATTACAAATTATGCTGCCTCTGATGGGTTTGCTAATAACTTTTATTCTCTATGGAAAAAAGCTATTTTACAGCCTTTCTGGCATTACTGAAGGATATCAGGAAATACTGACAAGATTTCAAGAATCTGCTGTTGAATATGGGAGTAGTACCTCTATTTCAGAATATTTGCTTGCTATTTTTAGCTATCCCTTTGTTTCTTTATACGCAGCATTTAATAGTTCCGAACCAATACGTCTATTTAGTGATTGGTATATTGCGATCGCGTCGGTGATTATTCCTGAAAGATTATTCAATATTATTATTCCCGAACCTGTTTCTTTAGAAAATACACAATATCTGCTGGATCAAATTAACCCTAGTTACACTATTCCCACTGGATTTATTGCTTCCTGTGTTTATAGCTGGTCTTGGATTGGCATCATACTTTTTAGTTTCAGCTACGGCTGGATTGGTCGTTATTTACATACTGTTTTTTACCGTCATTTATTTAAAATTTACTGGATACCTTGTCTTTATGTCGCAACAGCTTTATCTTGGGTAAATTTTTTCTCAGCAGGAGATCCCCGGATTTTTATATTCGGTAACTTTTGGGTTTTAAGCTCAATTTTTTTTCTCCTTTGTTTTGGCATGAAAATATCTTTTAAGACCTAAAATCCACTTTAATTAACTTAAATAATTAATATTGTTTTGATGATTTCAATAATGAAGAAAAAATTAGTTTTTTTAATCAGCGATCTGACCTATGGTGGAGCACAAAGACAACTCTTGGCTCTAGCTAAAGCGATTGACAAAGAGATTTTTGAGGTTTATGTTTTGCATTACTATCCCGATGGACCGTTAGAACAAGATTTAAAAGATGCAGAGGTAATTTTGTCTTGCATCACCAAAAAAGGTCGCTGGGACTTAATTGGTTTTTATTGGCGTTTGTTGAGATATTTACAAAGAATTAACCCTGATATTTTACATAGTTATCTTTCCATACCTAATTTATTCAGCATCTTTTTCAAGCCTTTTCTTCCTAGAACTAAAATTATTTGGGGTATCCGAGATTCTAATCCTCTCGACACCAATAATCTCGACAATAATAATAAAGATTGGTTGGGTTTTTCCCTTGCCTTGCTCGAAAACTTTATGAGCCAGTTTCCCGATCTGATCGTTGCCAATTCTCATGCTGGCAAAAAATATCGCCTTAGCCAGGGATTTCCAGCTGATAAAACTATTGTCATTCCCAATGGTATTGATACCAAGCGTTTTCAACCGGACCCAGTAGGCCGAACCAAAGTCAGAGAAGAATGGGGACTTTCACCTGAAACCATTGCTATTGGAATAATTGGTAGAGTTAACCCGAAAAAAGATCATCCTAATTTTCTGCGAGCAGCCGCAATGCTGGCAGGTGAACGAAAAAATCTACGGTTTTTTTGCATTGGTGCAGACGAAGGGGGAGCAGAATATCAGCAGGCAATGTACCGCTTAGGCGAAGAATTAGGATTAGGAGATCAATTGGTTTGGACTGGAGGCAGATCGGATATCCCTGCTGTCTGTGAAGCTTTAGATATCGTGGTTTCAGCTTCTGCCCATGGAGAAGGATTTGGCAATGTTATTGGCGAGGCGATGGCTTGCAATACTCCTTGTGTCGTTACTGATGTGGGGGACTCAGCTTGGATTGTCGGTGATTTTGGCAAAGTTGTTCCAGCACAAAACTCTCCAGCATTAGCTAAGGCCATTGAGGAGTTAATTGTCGCTAACGGCAATAACAAGCCCAATATTCGTCAGCAAATTGTCGATCGCTTTTCAATTAATCAATTAGCTCTAGCCAGCAAAGAGGCATTTCTAAAAGTTTTAGAAACAAGCTGAAATTAAATTTATTACTTCCTACAATCATCACTAACTATGAATTCTTCGCTCTCAATTCCCCAACGATTATTAATTGTTGCCACAATACCAGACACTATTGAAGCCTTTTTGCTGCCATTTATTAGATATTTTCGCGCTTTGGGTTGGCGAGTTGATGGGATGGCTCAAGACATTAGCCAAGATGCCGTTTGCCTTGACGAATGCGATCGCTGTTGGGATGTAGAATGGTCGCGCAATCCTTTAGACTTCAGAAATCTTTTGGTTGCAGTCCCAAGAGTTCAAGAAGTAGTGGCTCAGGGCAATTACGATCTAGTCCACGTACATACTCCAGTTGCTGCTTTTGTAACTCGCTATGCCCTCAAAAATCGACAGGGAAAAGAACATCCTTTGGTATTTTATACTGCCCATGGGTTCCATTTTCATCCCGCAGGAAACCCCATTAAAAATTCTATCTTTCTTGGGTTAGAAAAACTCGCGGGCAACTGGACTGACTGTCTAATAACTATTAATCGAGAAGACGAAGCAGCAGCTAAAAAACATCGCTTTTTAGATCCAGAAAATATTTACTATACTCCTGGTATCGGCTTGGATATTAATCATTACAATCATCAAAATTTGTCCGCTGCCGAAATTGCCTCTGTTAGGGATGAATTAAAACTTGCACCAACAGATTCTTTACTATTGTGCATAGCTGAATTTATCCCTCGCAAACGGCATTCCGATATTCTCCAAGCTTTAAACAAATTAAATCGTCCAGATATTCATTTAGCTTTGGCTGGAAATGGCGATCTCCAGGCAGAAATAGCACAGTTAACCATCAAATTGGGTTTAGAAAAGCAGGTTCATTTTTTAGGATTTCGCTCCGATATTCCCAGATTAATTAGTGCTAGTAATGCCACTATCCTCACTTCTCAACAAGAAGGATTACCCCGCAGTATTCTAGAGTCTCTATCGATAGGAACTCCTGTAATTGGCACCAATATTCGCGGTATTAAAGATTTATTGGCTGATAATTGCGGTTTATTAGTAGAAGTGGGAGATATTAAGGCATTAGCTCAAGCTATGGCTTATATTGTGGACAATACCGATGCAGCTGTCCAAATAGGTCAACGGAGTCAAAGTAAAATAGCTGAGTACGATAGTAACAAGATCGTGCGAACCTACGCCGAATTATACAATCACGCTTTGAAAAATAGGCGTTGCTGATTTAAAACATGAAAGAATTTTGTACTAATCTTCTTTGCTTCTTTCTTTGCGTCTTTGCGCCTTTGCGCGAAACGAATTCATATCTGGATTCAGCAACGCCGAAAAATAAATAATTTAAAAAATTAAAAAAAAATATGATAAAAATTTTATTTATTAGCACGGGTTTAGGCACGGGGGGAGCAGAAATGATGCTCTATAAACTTCTGTCTAGAATAGATCGCACTAAATTTGATCCCTATGTAATTTCCTTGATGGGAAAAGATAGTTTTGGCGATCGCATTATGGCCCTAGATATTCCTGTCCATACCTTAGAAATTGCTAGAGGGAAACTTAGCCTCCAGAAATTCACTAAATTAATTAGTTTAGTACGCCAAGAGCAACCAGATATTATTCAGGGGTGGATGTATCACGCTAGTTTTGCTGCCCAACTAGCTCAATTTTTAGCCTTTAAATCTATACCAGTATTATGGAATATTCGTCATTCTCTCTACTCTTTAGATTACGAAAAAAAAGGTACTGCTGCCATTATCAGATTATTGAATAAAATATCTAATTTTCCTAGTAAAATTATTTATAATTCCCAAACAAGTGCAACTCAACATCAAAAGCTGGGCTATAAATCTCATAAAACAGTTGTCGTTCCCAATGGTTTCGATATTAACCTATTTCAACCATCTTCTGATAACCGTCTCAGTCTTAGAAAAGAATTGGGTTTAGCGGAAGAGACCTTTCTCATTGGTCGTATCTGTCGCTATCATCCCATGAAGGATCACGATAGTTTTCTTCGCGCAGCTGCCCTATTGCTGCAAAATTTTCCCCAATTACATTTTGTTTTAGTTGGTACGGAAGTGGATGGAAATAATTATCAGCTAAGCAAATTAATCAACACATTAAATATAGGAGATAAACTTCATTTATTAGGCGAAAGACAAGATATCTCGCGTCTAACTTCTGCTTTGGATATAGCTACTTCTTCTTCTTACTTTGGGGAAGCCTTTCCCAATATTATTGGAGAAGCAATGGCTTGCGAAGTACCTTGTGTAGCAACGGATGTTGGTGATTCTGCTGCCATTATTGGCGAGACAGGAAAAATCGTACCACCTAAAAACCCTCAAGCCTTAGCTGATAGTTGCCAGGAATTGATTTTGCTTGGGGCAGAAGGGAGAAAAGCTTTAGGTGCTAAGGCACGTCAAAAAGTTATCAAGCATTATTCTCTCGATGCGATAGTTGCTCAATATCAAAGACTCTATATTAATACTTTAAATGATTAATTATCAAGAGAAAAAATTATGGCGAAAATACTAGTGACCGGTGCTGCTGGGTTTATTGGTTTTCATCTGACTCAAAGTTTACTGGAACGAGGGGATGAAGTTGTTGGGTTGGATAATCTCAATAATTACTATGATGTCACCTTGAAAAAAGCTCGTCTAGAGCAGCTTAGCTCACAAGCAAACTTTAGCTTTCATCTCCTTGATTTAGGGGACCGTGAAGGCATCACTCAACTATTCGCTCAATCAGGTTTTGAGAAAGTCGTTAACTTGGCCGCTCAAGCCGGGGTACGCTATTCGGTCAAAAATCCCTATGCTTATGTTGATAGTAATTTGGTGGGATTTGTCAATATACTAGAAGGTTGTCGCCATAACAATATCGAGCATTTAGTATTTGCTTCTTCCAGCTCGGTTTATGGTGCCAATAAGAAAATTCCCTTCTCGGTTCACGATAATGTTGACCATCCTATGAGTTTGTATGCTGCTAGCAAAAAAGCTAACGAATTAATGGCTCATTCCTACAGTAATTTGTATGGTTTGCCCACCACTGGATTGCGTTTTTTTACTGTTTACGGACCTTGGGGTCGTCCAGATATGGCATTGTTTCTCTTCACTAAAGCGATTTTAGAAGGAAAGCCAATTAATGTGTTTAATTATGGCAAGATGAAACGAGATTTTACCTACATTGACGATATTATCGAGGGTGTAATTCGCGTTATTGATCATGTTGCTCAATCTAATCCTAATTGGTCGGGACATTCTCCTGATTCTGCTACCAGTTACGCGCCCTATAGAAATTACAATATTGGCAATAATCAGCCCATTGAATTAATGGATTTTATTGAAGTTTTGGAAAATTGTTTGGGGATCAAAGCAGAGAAAAATTTGCTACCAATTCAACCTGGTGATGTTCCTGTTACTTATGCTGATGTAGATGCCTTAGTCCAAGATGTTGGCTTTAAACCGAATACCTCGATTGAAGTAGGTATTGAGCGTTTTGTTCACTGGTATCGCTCATACTATAAGGTTTGAAATTAGATTAGCTGGCCAAATTTACATAATTATGCAAGCAATTTTGTTATTTGCTAAAGATAAATTGGATAGTTTTCTATTGTTTAATTAATAGAACTTTTATCCCTTAATAAATTCTTGTTCTAAGTAATAAATAAGTCCAAATATATACATATTGTAAAATTATTGTCAGGAAAATTCAGCTATTCTTCATACTAAAAAAATTAGTTTACTGTCAATATAAAATTAAAAGTTATTGGCTGCTAGCTAATTGTTAGTAACAAAATGAAAATACAAAGATTAATTAAATGGCTGATGGATCGCTTGATGGGTGTGATCGCGTTGATCCTGCTATCGCCCCTAATTCTACTAGTTGCGATCGCAGTAGCAATTAATATGGGAAGTCCTGTGGTTTTTTCCCAAGATCGCCCAGGAAAAAATGGCCGCATCTTCAAATTTTATAAATTCCGTACCATGACCGAAGAAGAAGATGACCAAGGAGAATTGCTTCCTGACGAACAGCGTTTGACCAAATTGGGTGAGTTGCTTCGTAAGTCTAGCTTGGACGAATTACCTCAATTATGGAATGTCTTGAAAGGAGATATGAGTTTTGTGGGGCCTCGTCCTTTATTAGTCAGATATTTAGAGCGCTACACACCAGCACAAGCACGCCGTCATGAAGTGATTCCAGGAATTACAGGATGGGCACAAGTTAATGGTCGTCGCCAATTGGATGGGAATTGGGAAAAAAAATTTGCCTTAGATATTTGGTATATAGACCATTGGAGTTTATGGTTAGACATCAAGATTCTTTTGTTAACTGTTTTAATAGTGCTTAAGCGAGAAGATGTCAGTCAAAATGGTCAAGCTACAGGAGAAGAATTTTTTGGTACGCAATAAAAGTAGTGAATATTTAAATTTAAAAGATGAAAAGATGGGAAATTGGTTCAGATTTTGATTATTCGACAGCAGACTTATTGATGTCTGCACCATCATTATTTTGGCTGCCGAAAAAATATCAATTATTTTCTACAGCAACTGCCAGTATTTTGGCTCTCAAAATACTACTACAAAAAAAAAAGACTCCAACTTTAAAGATTCATGTTCCTGCTTTTTATTGCATGAGTCTAGTACGCAAATTAAAAACTGCTTTTGAAGTTTGTTGCTATCGAGATCTGCCTTATGAATCTCACCCCGATTTTGCTACTCTTAGAGCAAAACCTGGGGATTTAGTAATAGCCGTCAATTTATTTGGGATTAAAAGCCAAAAACCTTGGACAAAATGGCAACAAGAAAATCAAAATGTTGTTTTAATTGAAGACCATACGCACGATCCATTCTCTCCTTGGGCAAAAAATAGTACTGCCGATTATGCGGTTTCTTCTTTGCATAAAACTTTACCGATTCCCGATGGTGGAATCCTTTGGTCACCCCAGAATTTAGCTCTACCTGAGCCCCTTGGTTTAGAATCTTCTGGAGCAAATCTACGACTAACTAGCATGGTTTTAAAAAGGGCTTATCTGAATGGAATGACAATTAATAAAGAAGATTATCTTCGTTTAAGTATCGATGGTCAAAATCAATTAGATGATGAAAGCAATTCGGTTGTTTCTACTTTTACGAGAAATATTTTTCCTTTGCTCAATATTAGGAATTTTCGCCAAAAAAGAGCAGATAATATCCGCAAATTTATTCACCTTAGTCTCAATCAACCAAGTCTTTACTGGAAACCTTTATTTGAAACTTGGGCAGAAGATACTGTTCCTTTTAACAGCATTATTATTTGTCAAAGCCCAGAGATCAGAGATAGTTTGCGACAATATTTAATTAGCTCTAATATTTTCCCGGCAATTCATTGGCGACAACCTTATGACGGAGTAAGTTTTGATGAGCCAGATGCAATAGCTTTATCAGAAGAAATTTTAACTATTCCCACCGACCAAAGATATGATTTGACAGATATTTTTTGTGTTTTTAAAATACTTAATCAATTTACTCCCTAGCACAAAAAAATTTCTTGATCTTTCTTGCTATTTAAGGGCAAGGAAGTTGTAAATTTATACAATTTTTTTATATAGGCTTCTATTATGACTAGACTGACTACTCAACCTCTTAATTTATCATCAGTACTAAAAGAATTGAACTTTTCTTTGTCTGCGGAACAACTAAGATTATTACCAACGGCAGAAGATGTAACTTTTTTTCAAGAACATGGTTGGTTTATCACTAAAAAAGTTTTCTCCGATGAACTAATAGATAAGATTTATCAGGTAAGTCAAGAATTTTACCAAGGTATAAAAGATACCAATCTCCCCTATGAAGATGGCTATGGAAACTGGAAAAAAGAAGATGGAGGACTAATTCGAAATAATGAACATATTTCTCTACAGAAAAAAGCATTTTGTCAATTGACTTTAAATCCAATTCTTGGTGCGATCGCTGGAAGATTAGCTAAAACTTCTGAGATCAGACTTTGGCAAGACCAGATAATTACGAAAGAACCTACGCCCAAAACCAATAATAGTAAAGTTGGTTGGCATATTGATAGCTCTTATGTGTCCAATTCTACTTCTAAAAAACTTTTAGGTGCCTGGATTCCTCTTCATGATGTTACAGAAAAGCAGGGGCCTTTAGTAGTTATAGATCGCAGCCATAAATGGCAAGGAAATGAACATATGCGGTCTTTTAATCAGGATAATCATCAACAAATTGAAGCAAAATTTACTAAACAAGGAAAAGAAGTCAAAAAAATTCCTATTGTTCTTAAAAAAGGACAAATAAGTTTTCACGATGGGTTATTGGTTCATGGTAGTTATTCCAATACAAGTGACTCTTCTCGTCTGGCGATTCTTGTATCCCTTCAAGATAAAGATAATCGCTATCAAGAATTCTGGAATAATGGAAAACAAATTCATCACTTTCTAGATCGTCTTTGTCGCAAGCAAACTAGCGGTTTACCTGATTATACTGACCCCAAAATTTTTCCAGTATTATGGTCAAGTAATAGTCAAAATAAATAAATTTAGTCAGTTGCTTATTTTCCTAATGATTTGTTTTAATCCCACGAGCAAATTTCTGCTCAGAAAGTAATATTAATATTGAAATTCAAAATAAATAATTATGTACTTTGATATTTTAACAACTAATTCTAATCAATGGAGAGAGATTTTAACTCTAATCAAACATGATATATATCAATTGCCAGAATATGTTGCTTTAGAAGGTAAAAGATCTAATAGTATCCCCCAAGCTTTCTTAGCTATTGATGAACAAAAAATATTTTTTGTTCCTTATCTAATCCGTTCTTGCCAAAATATTCTTAAGACAGACAAGGAAATTCTTGATGTAATTTCGCCCTATGGCTATCCTGGAATTCTTCTAAGTGAAGCTGCCAAAGAAGATCATAATTTTTGTGGTTTAGCTTTAGAAAAATTTCGTCATTCCTTACAAGAACAAAATATTTGTTCAGCATTTTTTAGATTGCATCCAATTCTCAATGAAAACTGGCACAATATATTTGCTGCTGATGCTTTATTTGCAAATGGCACAACTGTATCTATTGATTTGAAGCTACCTAAAGAAGAAATTTGGAGTAATACTAAATCTAACCACCGCAATAAAATAAATCGTTGTACAAAAAGGTTTGGCTTAACCACAAAAATCACCAAATTATCCCAAAGACTTGATGTATTTTGCCAACTATATGAAGAAACAATGGCAAGAGTTATTGCCCAAGATATTTACTATTCTTTTAATAGCGAATATTTTCAGCAAATGGATTCTGAGATGAGCGATCGCCTATATTTATGTTTAGTCCAATCTGAATCAGGCGAACCAGCATCAGCAGGATTATATACAGAATGTGGCGGTATTGTTCAAGCAGCTTTTGGCGGCATTAGTAATAATTTTGTCAGGCAATCTCCTAGTATTTTAGAACTTGACGCTATGCGCTGGTGGGCGAAAGAACAAGGCTACCAATATCTTCATTTGGGTGGTGGAGTAGGCGGTTCAGAAGATAGTGTTTATAAATTTAAAGCTGGTTTTTCTAAACTCAGGCACCCTTTTTATACCTTGCGCTTAATTATTGACCAAGAAAAATATGATTATTTAGTTGACTTAAAGGCTAGATCTCACAATATTGCTGTTGATGAATTAAAACAATCTAATTTTTTCCCAGCCTATCGCGCTCCTTTAACAGTAGACATGAAACAGTAATTGTTCATTTCTTAGTAATTAAAAACAGATGAAAAATAAATCAATTTTATTGTCAACTCCCCACATGGGAGAACAAGAACTAGAATTCGTCAAAGAAGCCTTTAGCACCAATTGGATTGCTCCCGTTGGTCCTCATATTAATGCTTTTGAAGCAGAATTTTGTCAGGAAATTGGTAGTAAATATGCCGCTGCATTAAGCTCCGGCACAGCAGCCTTGCACCTAGCTCTTCGGCTTGTAGGAGTCGAACCGGGAGACGAAGTTTTTTGTTCCACCCTAACCTTTATTGCTAGTGCTAGCCCCATAAACTACCTGGGAGCTAAACCAGTCTTTATCGATAGCGATCGCGACTCCTGGAACATGAATCCTGATCTGCTACGAGACACCCTAAAGCAGCGAGCAAAAATAAACAAATTACCCAAAGCCGTCATCCTAGTCCATCTCTATGGGCAAGCCGCCGATCTCGATCCGATTGTCTCGCTATGCAATGAGTATGATATTCCCCTAATCGAAGATGCCGCGGAAGCTTTAGGCGCAAGCTATAAAGGAAAATCGCCGGGAACCTTTGGTAAATTGGGAATTTTCTCCTTTAATGGCAATAAAATTATCACCACATCTGGTGGTGGGATGCTTATCTCCGATGATCAAAAACTAATTGAAAAAGCTCGTTTTTTAGCAACTCAAGCTAGGGATGCCGCCGCCCATTATCAACATTCAGAAATTGGTTATAACTACCGTCTGAGTAATATTTTGGCAGGAATTGGTCGCGGTCAATTGCGAGTTCTCCAACAGCGAGTTGAGGCTAGAAGACGCAATTTTGAAATCTATCAACAAGCTCTAGCCCATCTGCCAGGTCTAGAATTTATGCCCGAAGCTCACTACGGTACTCATACGAGATGGCTAACCTGTTTTACCGTAGATCCCAATCTGGCCAAAGTAGATCAAGAAACAATCCGTTTACATTTAGCAGCTCAAAATATTGAAAGTCGTCCTGTGTGGAAGCCTTTACATTTGCAACCAGTATTTTCTAAATGCGAAGTAATTGGTGGAAAAGTTGCCGAAGATTTATTTCATCGAGGTCTTTGTTTGCCTTCGGGTTCCAATTTATCTGTTACAGATTTGAAAAAAGTTATTGTCGAAATTGAAAAGATTTATTGTCAGAATTAAAATATCCTCTTTGTTTATGTTGAGAACAATATAATAAAAATAATCAAAAAATATAATCTTTTTAGCATCATTGTTTCAGGACAAATAAATCTCTTATCAGGGCAAATAAAAGTAACAATAAAAATGGAAAATTCACAACCTTCTATCTCAATATATAAATATTGGCTGATTTTTAAAAAACGTTTTCCCCTGGCATTAGGAATATTTTTATTTATTTTTATCTTAGGTGCTGTAATCACCAACCTTAAGGAACCAACCTATAGAGCGATCGCGAAGATAAAGTTACGAGAGATTAATCCCAGTTCTTCTTTAACAGAACTTGGCAAAGAATTCGGAGTGTTGTCTGGTCTAACTCAAGACAGTAGCCCGATCACCACCGAAACCGAAATTATTCGTTCCCAACCTCTGATCGAAAAAACAATTGCCGATCTCCAACTAAAGGATGAAGAAGGCAAGACCTTAACAGTGGAAAAGTTCCTGTTATCACTGAGCGTCAGAGAAGTTAACTCGACAGATATTCTCAGAATTTCCTATCAAGATGCTGACCCCAAAAGAGCCGCTGAAGTCGTCAACACCTTAGTTAGTAACTATATTGATAATAATGCTCAGTTCAATCGTCGCGAAGCAGTATTAGCAAGAGAATTTTTACAACAACAACTGCCAACAACTGAAGCAACCCTCGAAAAATTAGAAGAATCAATCCTCAAAATCCAAGAAGACAATCAGATTGTTTCCCTCGAAGAAGAATCAGCTAGTATCGCAATCAGCCTACAGCAAATTAGACAAAATATTGCCGAGAGTCGCGCTCAGCTTGCCAACTCCAGTAGTCAGTCAGGATTTATTAGTAGTCAATTGGGCATGACCTCTCAAGATGCCCTAATTGCAACGGCGGTCAATCAATCTTCCAGCGTTCAACAATCTCTAACACAATTACAGCAACTAGAATCTGAGTTGGTCGACAAGCAAAGTCGTTTTACCGATGTCAATCCTGAGATTATTGAGCTAAAAGAACAAATTCTTTTGCAAAAACAGCTACTACAAAAACAGATTGGCAATGTTGCGGGCAATCGTGGCGACAATCTGTTAAATAATGCTCAATTAGGCACGATTCAACAAGAGCTGGCTTTAGAATTAGTCAAATTGGAAGCTAATAATATTGGTTTAGCCAAAGAACTGGAATATCTAACTCAGATCGAACAGGTGCAACTGCAAAGAGCGAGGATTTTACCCAAACTGAGATTTCAGTTACGACAGTTAGAGCGAAAATTAGAAGTTTCCCAGGACAGCTACAGCTTACTTCTCAATAAACTGCAAAATATTCAGATTACAGAAAATCAAAATATTGGCAATGTCAGAGTGCTGGCTAATGCAACAGTGCCTCAAAAGCCGATTGATTCTCGTTCGGCCAATTATATGGCTTCTGCGTTGTTAGGTTTAATCTCTGCTGTCGGGGCGGTTTATATTCTAGAAATAATGGATAGATCACTAAAAACTGTTGAAGATGCCAAGCAATTATTGCGCTATACCAGTCTGGGGATTATTCCTGAAATAGAGCGAGCTAAATTACCCCAACTTCCAGTTCAGAATGAAGATAGTACTGTGCCGATCGCGATCGTCAATCATTATCCAACTTCTGCAATTAGCGAGTTCTATCGTATCCTGCATTCTAATCTCAAATTCCTCTGTTCAGATAAGAAGATCAACACAGTAGTCATTACTAGTTCTACTTCTGGAGAAGGCAAATCCAGCATTGCCGCCAATTTAGCCTCGGCGATGGCGCAAGTGGGCAAAAAAGTTTTGCTAATAGATGCCAATCTCCATTCTCCAATCCAACATCGAATTTGGGATATTTATGCCGAACCAGGTTTAAGCAATTTCATTGCCGAACAACAGGCTCTAGATTCTGTGAAACAACAGGTAATCACCAATCTTGATCTGATTCCTTCTGGGGCGATTCCCCCTTCTCCTGTGACCTTACTCGATTCCCGACGGATGAAATCTTTGGTAGATCATTGTGCGACGATTTATGACTTTATTATTATTGATAGTCCAGCTTTGAATAAGGCGGCTGATGCTTTAACTCTGGGGATGATGGCAGATGGTGTATTGCTTACCCTCAAGCCAGGTCAGGTAAATTATTCCGAGGTCAAGTTTGCCCAAGAGATTTTGGAGCAATCGGGACAAAATATTTTAGGAATTGTCTTTAATGGGGTAGAGTCTCAGGTCGATTCTCATAATTATTCTTACCATTCTCTCGAAGATGTCCCCCATAATGTTCAAAATATTGGTCAAACATTACCAAGTTTGGAAACAAATCAAGATGGTTTGTGGGACACAATTGCGCGCCACCAACAAGACTCTTATCTCAAGGAAGATGATTATGATCTCGATCTAGATAAAATTGACCATAGCCCGATCGAAGAGATCGAAAATAAAGTTCTTGATTTACAACAAGATTTGGATCAGCTAACAAAAATTGTTCACGAACAGGAAGAAGAGTTGTTGTTACATGAACATACTGTGAGACAAATCCAAGAACAACTTGAGGTGACAACTTCTACGAGAGAACGCTTTGTTTTGGAGCGGCAGTTGTTACAAGAGCAAGAATGCCAAAATATGTTGCAGGAAACTTTGATTGGACAGCGTAGTAATCTTGAAAAAAGAAAGCAATTACTCTTGCAATATCAAAAAATGTTGTTTGCTAAAAGAGTTGGGATTAATCTTAAGGTGATGACGAATTAACTATCGTAATTCTTCTACTCGTGAAGTACAGTAAATCTAAGCTTTGGGGAATAGGGAATAGTGGTTAGATCCCACACCACCGAAGGACGTGAGTTCGATGAGTAAAATTTACTAGTTCTGAACAGGGATTTAGGGATTTGGGGATTTAAGGAAAAGCCTATTACTTCGTTGTTCAACTTGGGAAATTTAATCAAAAAGAAAATTCGTTGAGCTGACGTTCGCATAAATTGTGAAAGGATATTCGAGATCGCAATCGTTAATCAGCTTTTTTGTTTCATTCTGACTCAATTAATGATTTAAAATTTGGTTTTTCTCGAATATTGTCAAAATCCGAGTCGGTTTTAGCCATCTCTCGATATTCAGGATTTAGATTGATTGCCTGGGTTAAGTTCTCAATTGCCAAGTCAACATTATTTTGCAAACTATATGCACAAGCTTTGTTATACCAGGCTTTGTCTTTATCAGGATTCAACTCCAGAGCCTTATCATAGGATGCGATCGCCTCTTGGTAGCGTTGTAA
>NZ_ALVZ01000149.1 GCF_000332055.1 Xenococcus sp. PCC 7305
GCTTTTATACGCAATTCCATGTCAATGAAAATATTTTATATTTGGTATTTTCGTCATTGTGGGGAAAAAACCAGTAAAATAACTTAGATTTTCCACTAACTTTTCTCTTAAATTCCTTAAGATCACTGGTGATAATTCTACGCAGATAGCAAAATTTGTTTATAGAAGGCCGCGATTAACGTCAAAAAAAGTCAGTAATATCATCAATTGCCCTTGTAAATTTACTTAAGCATTATTAATTAAGTGTTTAGCAGGGAGCAAGCGAAATTATTTTACATGAGGGTAACATAATGAGTAGCACTACTACATGGGTCGGATTAAACCGAAATATCCCCAAAGTTAAGACGATCAGATTAGCCAATGGCCGAGAAAAATCCCATAAAATGTATATTGATGGGCAGTGGGTTAGTGCAGATACAGAAAAAACTTTCAAAGTCCATAATCCAGCTACAGGAGCATTAGTTGCCAAAATTGCTGATGGTGGCGAATTTGAAACCAAGCAAGCTATTAATTCTGCCGATCTAGCTTTTAAAACCTGGGCAGAAATCTCCGCCAAGGAACGGGGTCAGATTCTCAAAAAAGCTCGGCAAATTATGAGTGAAAGAGTAGATGAAATTGCCAGGTTGGTAGTTCTTGAAAATGGCAAGCCTTTTGCCGAAGCTAAGGGTGAGGTTAATTTTGCGTTAGGGTATTTCGATTGGTTTGCTGAGGAGGCACGTCGTGCTTATGGTTCTCTAGTACCATCGCCTTCAACGAATAAAAGATTATGGGTTCAGTCTCAGCCGCTAGGTGTCGTCGCGGCGATTACCCCTTGGAACTTTCCCGCAGCTATGATTGTCCGTAAGATTGCACCAGCGCTGGCTGCTGGCTGTACAGTTGTTCTCAAGCCAGCGGAACAAACTCCCTTAACAGCTCTTGCGATCGCCCAAGTATGTCACGATGCTGGAGTTCCTCCTGGAGTATTGAATGTGGTTGTCGGCTCCAACCCGATTCCAATTTCTGAGGAAATGTTGAATAACCCGAAGGTAAAGAAAATTGGCTTCACTGGCTCTACTGAAGTAGGAAAACTGCTAATGGCTAAAGCTGCTAAATCACTAAAAAGAGTCTCTTTTGAACTAGGGGGCAATGCGCCTTTTATCGTCTTTGACGACGCCGATTTAGAAGCTGCTGTTGATGATGCGATCGCGATTAAATATTTAAGAGTCGGAGGACAATCTTGTATTTGCGCCAATCGGATTTATGTACAGCAGACGATTGCCCAAAAATTTGTTACTGCTTTTGTCGCCAAGACTAAAAAACTAAAAATTGGCTCAGGATTTAAAGCAGGAGTCCATTGTGGCCCTTTGATCAATGAGACAGCTAGGAAAAAAGTCCATCGATTGGTAGAGGATGCGGTAGCAAGAGGGGCAGAAGTTGCTCTCGGAGCCAATTATTTAAGCGAGGGCGATTATGCTCAAGGTTCTTTTTACGCACCGACAGTTCTACTTAAGGTTGAAGATCTTTGGCCAATCTGTCAAGAAGAGGTATTTGGGCCAGTAGCATCTATCATGACTTTTCAGTCTGAAGAGGAAGTGATTAGGCGAGCTAATAATACCAATTATGGTCTTGCCAGTTATTTGTATACTCGCGATTTGGGAAGGGTCGTCCGAGTATCTGAAGCTCTAGAATATGGCTTGATCGGAGTCAATGATGCGGCTGGCTATACCCATGAAATTCCCTTCGGCGGAGTTAAAGAGTCTGGCCTTGGTCGTGAAGGCGGCAAGCAAGGATTAGAGGAATATCTAGAAGTAAAGTCTATCGTCATGAATTTGCCTCATTGAACTTGACCAATAATTTCCATCGCCAATGTCAATAATTTTCTTCATGGAAAAACGAAGTTATGATTCTCGATAATCTTTTATTTATAGCTTTTGGTGGCTTTATCTCTGGTATCCTAGCGGGCTTTCTCGGGATTGGAGGGGGCACAGTCCTAGTCCCGCTTTTAGTAGCTCTCGGTTACTCGCCCATTCAGGCAGTAGCAACCAGTGCTTTAGCCATCACAATTACGGCACTCTCCGGCACCCTTCAGAACTGGCGTATGGGTTACATTAAACCCAAAAGTCTTCTCTATTTAGGAGTACCAGCTCTACTATTTGCTCAAGTTGGGGTCTATTTATCAGAAGGATTGTCAGCCGCTTTTCTCCTATTCGCTTTTGGATTACTACTTGTTGTGAACATTTTCCTAGTTGAATTTCGCAAAAGAGTAATTGCTAAACATCAGCATCAGCAACAGACGTCCAATAATAATCCAGTAATTGCCAGAATCACAACTGGCGGAACAGCAGGGGTTTTGGCAGGGTTGTTTGGAGTTGGAGGGGGAGTAATTATGGTTCCACTACAAATTATTTGGCTAGGAGAACCAATCAAAACTGCAATTCGCACTAGTCTAGGTGTGATTGTCCTGACGGCGATCTCTGCCTGTTTAGGTCACGCTTTGCAGGGAAATGTTCTCTTCACAGAAGGTCTTTTATTGGGTACGGGCGGGCTCATCGGTGCACAAGTGAGTACTCGTTTTCTCCCCAAATTATCCAATAAAGTAATTAGTTTTGCTTTCCGCAATTTATTGACAATTCTCGCTATTTACACTTTTTGGCGATCTTGGCAAATTTATCAGGGCTTTTAGTCAATAAATTGAAGATTTTTCCACCATAAATAAATTAATAACTAAGGAGTCATCTCATGTACAATGTAGCCATTGCAAAACCAGTAATTGATAATAATCAAAACCATGCTGTTGAGTCTAATTCCAAAACAGCTAAGCAAATTTTCCATCTATCTTTATCAGCTCTGAATATTGAAGATACTCGCAACTTCTATGAGTTGAATTTTGCTTGTAATGTCAGGAGAATCACCAAAAGCGGCAAAGGCATTCATATCGATTTCTTTGGCCATCAGTTAACTTTTGTGGAAGTAACTCCAGAAAAACATCAACAAGTATGCGAACAAAATGAACATGGTTCTCCTTTAGTTCATTTTGGGGCAGCTTTACCCTATTATCTATGGTTTAATCTCAAAGAACGCCTAGAAAGAAATAACGTTAGTTTTTGCATTAAGCCCCATCTAAAATTCGAAGGAGAACAGCATGAACATTATGTCATGTTTGTTAAAGATCCCTCTGGCAATGCCATTGAACTCAAAAGTTTTACTCACACAAATGATTGGCTTTAATTAAAGGGATGAGGGATGAGGGATGAGGGATGAGGAATTTTTACCTTCTTGTCCCAAACATCTAAGCTTTTGCCCTCTCTCTTGGTGAGCGTTCCCTTGCGCCTGACGGCGGCGCGGGGTCTCACCGCTGCCCTCTCTGCCCTCTGCCCTCTGCCCTCTGCCCTCTGCCTTCGATTAATATTCCGATCGCCTGACGTTAAAACAACACCAGTCCCGTCGTTTCCAAAGAGCTGCAACTGTCCAACCATTAGCTTCGACAACATCGGCAATATCATCTGCTTGATCAAACAAAATTCCGCTCAGAATCGCCCAACTCTTATCATGGGTAATCTTATTAAACTTGGGAAACAGCTCGATAATAGTCTCCGCCAAGATATTGCAGACAATGCCATCTACAGGTTTCTCCAGACCTAGTAGTTCATCGATACTGCCTTTGGCGATCACCAAAGCTGATTCATCAAGTTGATTAAGTTGTGCATTACTCCCACAAGTCTTAACTGCTAGGGCATCGGTGTCCACTGCATAAACTTTTGACACCCCAAGCAATAAGGCTCCGATCGACAGAATCCCTGAGCCACAACCAATATCGGCGATAACTGGCGGGGTGGATTCTGGATCTTCTTCCCCTAACCTCATTTCCAAGGATTCTAAACATAGCTGGGTGGTGGGATGAGTGCCTGTGCCAAAGGCAGCTCCTGGATCAAGACGCAATAGCAATCTTGAAGGTTCGCTCGGGTCATCTAACCAAGCAGGATAGATTAAAAAGCGATCGCCAATTGACTGCGGTTGCCAATATTTTTTCCAATTACTGCTCCAATCTTCTTCTTCAATTAAATTCCACTGTATTTCAGGGGGCGATGCTTCTAACGTCGCCGCGTCCTGATTCAACCAAACGGATAAAGAAGATAAATCTAACGACTGTACGACAAGCTCGGAAATATAAGCTCGAATCAAATTCAATCCGTCCTTAGTTTCTGTAGCAGTCCCCGAACAACCAAATTTGTCAAGACGCCAATAAACTGACTCCTCCAAAATTGGGTCGCAAAGCACAATAATCTCCCACCAGCGATCAGACATGGATTACTCCCGAGTATGGGTTAGCTAACAACAATATCTCTAAGATAGCTTAACCGTATAGGCATCTCTAACCCCTGCTACCTTAGTAATTTCTTGTAAAATTCCTTCTGGTAATGGATCATCAAGACTCAATACCATTACAGCATCACCACGTACGATTTTACGCCCTACTTGCATACTCGCAATATTCACATTGTAACTTCCGAGTAGTGAGCCAATTTTCCCGATAATACCCGGCATATCTCGGTGCAGAGTAAACAACATATAACCAGTAGGGGGAACATTAATAGGAAATTCATCTAAATTGGTAATCCGCAGTTCATCTTCTCCAAACAGAGCCCCAGTAACAGAATGCTTACCATTAGCGCCTTCTGCTTCAAGATGAAGAGAGCCCCCAGAATAATCTTTGACCGCAGCATCTTTCGTTTCAATTACCCGAATACCCCGTTCCTTGGCTTCAATATTGGCATTAACATAATTAACCCTTTCTCGAAGAGCTTGAGACAAGAGCCCTTTGAGTGCCCCAATCACAATTGGTTGACTATCTTGACTAGCTAATTCTCCCTGTAAACGAATATTTAACAGGTCAATTCTGCCGCCCGCAAGCTGACCAACCATATTGCCTAGAGTTTCAGCCAACGTAAGATAGGGCCGAAGTTTTTCCATCACGTCAGGATTCAGCCCAGGAATATTGACAGCAGATCTCGCGGGGAGCCCTAACAAGACATCTCTAATTTGTTCTGCAACATCCACTGCCACATTAACTTGCGCTTCTGCGGTGGAAGCTCCTAGATGAGGGGTCAAAACCAAGTTAGGCCCTAATTCTGTCAAAGGAGATTCCCCTAAAGGTTCACTGGAAAATACATCCAGAGCTGCCCCTGCGATCTTGCCTTCCTTGAGAGCTTCGGCGAGGGCCGACTCATCAATAATTCCTCCACGAGCACAATTAATAATACGAGCATTGGGCTTCATTTTTGCCAAGGCTGTCGCATTGATTAAATTAGCTGTTTCATTGGTTCTGGGAATATGGAGAGTAATATAATCTGATTCAGAAAACAGTAAATCTAAATCCACAAGACGACAACCCAATCTTTCTGCTCTTTCTGTAGAAACAAAAGGGTCATAGGCTAATAGTTTCATCCCCATAGAGCGGGCTACCGTAGCGACATGAGCACCAATTTTCCCCAAGCCAACTACACCCAAAGTTTTTTTGTATACTTCATTGCCCATGAACTTTTTACGTTCCCATTTGCCGCTCTTGAGAGATTGATTCGCCGCAGGAACTTGACGGGAAAGCGAAAGCATCATTGCTAGAGCATGTTCGGCCGCCGCAATCGTATTTCCTTCGGGGGAGTTCACCACCACAATCCCTTTGCGAGTAGCCGCAGCAACATCTACATTATCTACGCCTACTCCAGCACGACCAATAATTTTTAAGTTTTGGCCAGCTTCAACTACTTCCTGAGTTACTTTTGTGCCAGAACGAATCATAATTGCATCATATTCGGGAATAATCGCAACCAATTCTTCAAGGGATAGTTTTGTTTTAATATCAACATGAGCAACCTGAGAAAGAATGTCAATCCCAGCTTGATCGATTGGATCGGAGACAAGAACCTTTGCCATAGTTATTTCGTTTAGTCTATCTTTTTGTTGTAATCTCACCATGCAGTAGCTTATTGTAAGGGAAACTGTGCTCTTGTCTGGGAATATGCCAAAAAGATTTTCGATTCTGACTTTTATGTGATTAGTTACTATGGATAAGTGGATTCTTAATTTTTCTGTGGTAAGCATTATATTGCCAGTTTTTAGTCGTTTGCTTATACGGCAGATAAATATGCTGATTAATAATCTTTCTTAGTTGAGCTTGCGTTAAAACGAGTAATCGCGGCCAGGTCCTATAATCTTTCTGGGTAAGATAAGGAACTAAACCACCGCAAACTACGGTCGTGATCAGCCCAGGGCCTGTTTTAAACCAAGGACTTTCATTACAGTAATCACTCAAATTATCGACAGCTTGAGCAAAGGCGGTTTGGATCATACTTTGACCTGGAATACAACCCAAAAAATTATTACCGATACAAGCGAAATCTTCCTGAAGGATCACTAGTTCAGGATTCAGATTAACTATATTATCTAATGATTGACGACATAAATCATCCGCATCGACATAAAACCCACCCATTTTATTGAGATATGCCAATCTAAAAAAATCAGCTTGAGTAGCTGGATGATCGCAATTAGCAAATGCTTTCAGGACTTTTTGATCGTAATGTTCTTGGATAAAGGCAACCGCAGTCTTCAAAGAGAAAAGAGTATATTCGTATTCAGGGTTAAGATTGCTCCAGCTTTGACAAATTCTTTGGATTTCTTTTGGTGGTTGAGGTTGATCCCAAAATTGCACAATTTTCCGGGGAATAATTGGGGTATTTGTTGTTGTTTGTGGTAGGACTTGTCTAACTTTTTCAAAAATTCCTTGTAACCTTAGTTCCCTTGCTAGATAAAGAGCTGTTCCCAAATAATTAGGTTCTTGAGCAAGTAGATTTCCTAATGCGAAGATTTTTGCGGCTCCTATTTTTTGTTGGGTTGCCAGGAGTTTTGTCATTAAAGGGGGATTGATCCTCAGCTCATTAGTAACCATTGCCGCATGACCCCTAAGAGGTACCAAAGATTGACCAGGAGGAGTTTTTAAATTGAGTTTTTCTGTGGCGATTTTCAATTCTTGGCGGGCTTCCGTTATTCTGCCCGTTAACATCAAAATAGTCGCTAGTCCATTTCTTTCTGTTGTCGCTAAAGGTACCGATGCGATCGCTTGCCTAAAATGTTGTTCTGCTTTTTGATAGTCGTATTGACAGAAGTAGATGTTCGCTCTAAGCTGTTCTGTTTGTCTAATCCAATTTAAATTGTCAGTAGAAATTTTATCTAGTGTCTCAAGGGCAATCACATAATCCCCCTGTTGCATATGTACTCGGCAAAGCTGCCATAATAGTTCTACATTATTAGGGAATTGCTTAAGTGCTTTTTTGAGAAGTTTATGGCTCAGCCCAAGATTGCCTAAACGTATTTGAAAATCTATTGATCGGATATTAATCGGTAGTGAATAGGGAAGAGCAGCTTGGGCTTTTTGCAGTAATTTAATTGCCGATTCAGTTTCTCCTTGAATAAACATCAAATTGGCCAAATGAGAATATCCCTGATGATTATAGGGATATTTTTGGTATGCCTTTTCATACCATTGGGATGCTAGATCCCAATTTTCTAAGGCTTGATAAATAGAACCTAATTCTATAAAAACATTGAGGTTGGCACCCAATATTTGATAAGTCTCTTCGAGAAGATTAATGCTTGCCGGTATTTGAGCCGACTGGCTGTACACTCTCGCCAGTTTAATGCTGACTTGTAGATGATTTGGGTTAGTTGCTAAGACATTTTGGTAGACTTTTGCTGCCTCAATGAGATTGAGCTTTTTTTCTAAAATCAACCCTTGAAGCATCTGAGAACGTAGATCATCAGGAAATTCTACAAGAATTGTCTCCACAGGGTTTGCGACATTTTCCAAACTTTTCAAGTTGGTTAATGTTTCAATTTTTAAGATTTTAGCTTCTAATTTTTGATCTTTACTCTTAGCTTGTTTTTGAGCCAGGCAAAACCATTCTAATGCCTTTTCTTCTTGGCCTAACTTTCTGGCAAAATGACCAGAGAAAATGGAAATGATATATTCTTCAGGATATTTTTGTTGTAAAACTTTGAGCCTGTTTTCTGCTTCGTGAAAACGCCCCACATCACATGAAACATCGATTTTTGCAAGATGAGGTTCAATTTTTGTCGGCTCAATTGTGATCGCTTTTTGAAAATATTCAAGAGCAAGATTATATTTTTGTTTTTTTCGCTGTAATATACCCATATGAATTAGGGCATAAAAATGATTTTTGTTATATTCTAAAGCTTTAATAAAATGTTGCTCCGCCGCTTCAAAATCTCCCAATTCTCTTAGCTCAACAGCAACATTAAAATTAGCAAGAAATGATTGAGGATTTAAGTCTAAAGCTTTTTGGAATGATGCTAATGCTTTGGGCCGATTATTTTCTTTACGGTAAAGTTCTCCCAGCCTAATAATCGCCCCTCCCTGTTTTGGGTTTATTTCTAGAATCTCCTGAATATTTTTACGACATTCTTCAATTTGACCTTGATAAAATTGTTCGGCAGATAACTCCAACTTGATATTTTGATTATTAGGTGCAAGCTTTATCGCTTCTTGAAAAGTATTTAAGGCTGCTTTGCGATCGCCGAGCTGACGATAAGTGACTCCTGCTTTTAACAATGCAGATATAGAATTAGGAAAATTTTCTAAAAGTTGATTAATTTGATTTTTAGCTTTCTTAAATTGTTTCCTATGACATAAAATATCTAGCCTACTAAGGTAGGGTTCAATTTTTGTCGGCTCAATTGTGATCGCTTTTTGAAAATATTCAAGAGCAAGATTATATCTTTGTTTTTTTCGCTGTAATATACCCATATGAATTAGGGTATGAAAATGATTTGCATTATATTCTAAGGCTTGGATAAAATGCTGCTCCGCCCTTTTTAAAGCTCCTAATTCTCTTAGTTCAACAGCAACATTAAAATTAGCAAGAAATGATTGAGGATTTAAGTCTAAAGCTTTTTGAAATGATGCTAATGCTTTCCGACGCTTATTTTGACTGCGATTAAGTTCTCCCTGTTTAACAAATGCGATTTCATGGTTTGGATTAATTGCAAGAACTTCTTGGATATTCTGACTACATTCTTTAATTTGGCCGTAGTGTAATTGCTCTGCTGCCAATTCTAGTTTTACTTTAGTATTCCTTGGCTCAATTTTTATCGCTTTTTGGAAGGTGTTTAAAGCTAATTGGTGATCGCCAGATTGGCGGTAGATTAATCCTAATGCTATCCACCCAGAGACAAAATTAGGAAAATCCAATAATAATTTGTTGATTTCCGTTATGGATTTAGGAGTATTCCCGAGTTTTTTAATATCTGATAAACGCTCTTGTGGAGTCTTAGATATCAAATTTTGCATAATTTATAGAAGATGAGCATGCTATTTATTCTTTATAATAAGTTAATTACTCATCTAGTCAAGGGAAAAAATTTTTTCTTTGTTTTATAGTTATCATTGTTGTCATAAAATAATTTTTATTATCTTACATTACCTACTACTTGTATCTTAAATATTAGGCTTACTATACTCTACTTTATAAACAAAAAAATCTATATAGCAGGGCTCAAAGCCATTAGATATGTTTTCCTTTTCCTGTTTCTTATTCCCTATTCCCTGTTCGCTATTCCCTATCTTGATGCGCATTCCCTAAAGCTTAGATTTTCTGTACATCACGGGTGGAAGAATTGCTATGTCTAGACTTAGGATAAAGACAAAAAGACTGATAAATAATATCCATCAATCTTTCATCTACAATTACTCACTTTTAGTCTTAGTTATATATAAGTTATAAACTCTAGCTTTTGAGAGTTAAGCTGTGTGTAAAGCTTTTTCCTCATTTAATTGATTAGCAATCTTCATCAATTTTTCGCTGACAAAAAGAGGAACTTTATTCTTACTACTAATGCGGGGATAATCCATAGGCCAAAACATCAAATTACTGCCCTGGGGATATAATTTTTCGTACTCGTCACTATTGTCATAGGTTGAGCGATCCTCCTTGTTCGGGAAAAAGCTCTCTGCCGGAACACCCTCTGCATCCAACAAAGCATGATTTTCCAGTTCTATATGGTAATAGATATACTGATTTGGATGGGTTTTGACAATAGAAATCCCATTTTCGAGGGCCCCAGCATTAATTAATAAACCCTCAATTAATACTGAATGATCTGGGGAAACAAAGAGATCTCGATGAGGTAGATTATTGCCTAAAGCTCCTGCTTTAATTTGAATTGGTAGAGAACGAAGCGGATGAGCTGTGAAACGATGGCGAGTTTGCTTCCCAATCCATTTGATTTCTTCCAATTTTCCATCAAAGGTTTTTACCTTATCTCCAATTTTTAGCTCTTCTATCCGACGATAACCCTGCTCTGTGAGGATATTTGTCCCCTCTAGAAAACATTCATCTTCAACAATTAAAAAAGTTTGCGTTGCACCGAAGTAAGTAATGCCATTGGTGCCAGAAAAGCTATTAGTATCGATATTAAAAGTATAAGCCTCATCGTTTTCTTCTACTTCATCTTGAAGAGGAGTGGCAATTATTAATTCTACCGCATTTTCATTGCCATATCCGCTAAAACTAACGGTTCCAGAAAATCCACTGGGAAAATCTGCATCCGCGAGATTAGCAGTTTCAAAAAACGGGAATGGCGAACCGATAGACCAATTGAAAGAGTGATCTGGGGTAGCTGGATCGCCTGATACTTCTATGAGAGTAAAGGTAGCGGTAAAGGATGTGCCTTCCCCTTCCTGAATAATATTAGGATTTATACTAACCTGAAGAAATGCCATATTTTTAGGACTATTAAGTAATAGTTAATTAGATAATAGGTAATTAAGATTCTTTAATTACTTCTACTACCTTAAAACAACAAAAACATAGCATTTAAGTTTAAATTCAACTATAATCCTCCTATATTACTCAAAACATGTCTGACAAAGCTATTTTAGCGATCTGTTTTGGACTTCAGTAATTAAAAATTGCTCGATCTATTAATTGATAGCCCTGTTCTAAGCTTTCGATACGGGAGAGCTTGTCACGTAATTCTGCAGCTCCAGGAAATCCCTTACAATACCAAGCCATATGTTTGCGGGACTGAATGATTCCCCGTTGGCCTTTATATTCCCATAGACCCTGAAGATGTTCTTTGCCACATTGCAGTCTGGCTTTGATACTAGGAGGCGGCAAAACTTGACCTGTTCTCAGAAAATGATCGATTTCTCCCACTAAAAAAGGATAACCGAGAGTTCCTCGAGAACACATGACCCCATCGGCTCCGGTTTGAGACAAGCATGCGATCGCCGCTTCCACAGAGAAGATATCACCATTAGCAATAACGGGAATTGAGAGAACTTTCTTGACTTTAGCGATCCATTCCCATCTTGCTGTGCCCTGATAGCCTTGAGCGCGCGTACGGGCATGTAAAGTTAGCATACTAGCGCCAGAAGCCTCCATTCTACGGGCAAAATCAAGAATCGTAATCTGGTCATCGTCCCAACCTAAACGAGTTTTTACCGTTACAGGCACCTCTACTGCATCCACCACAGTTTTGACGATCGCCTCAGCAACTTCTGGCTGACGTAGCAAAGAAGAGCCACCACCTTTTTTGGTGATTTTATTTACGGGGCAACCCATATTTATATCAATAGTCAACGCGCCTTCAGCAACTGCTTTTTGAGCTGCTTCAGCCATGAAATCGGGACGACAATCAAACAACTGAATACTAATGGGTTCTTCTCCAGGAGCAATTTCCATCAGTTGAGGCAAAGTTTGGAGGTGATGTATTTCTTTGGCACTAACCATTTCGGTATAGATCATCGATTTGGGCGCATAACGTCTGACTAGTCGGCGAAACACCAAATCAGTCACCCCAGATAAAGGAGACTGCAAAACTCGACTTTCCAAAACTACAGAGCCAATCTGAAGAGGGGTCGCTAATTTACTAGCGAGAGCAGGAGAAAGACGATTCGACATTTTACTTAATTTGTTGCATCAGGCTTGCCATTTCCAAGGCGTCTAGAGCATAGCTCCAGCCAAGATTACTCTTAATTCCTGCCCTTTCTAAGGCTTGTTGCATAGTGTCGGTGGTTAATACTCCAAAAATTACGGGAACCCCGGTTTGGAAACTAGCAGCGGCCACCCCTTTAGCAGCCTCAGAGGAAACATAGTCAAAATGAGGTGTTTGTCCGCGAATTACTGCCCCAAGACAAATTATGGCATTATAGCGATCGCTAATAGCCAATTGACGAGCCATCATCGAAACTTCAAAACTACCAGGTACCCAAACATAATCAACTTGCGTTCCTTGGGGATCAACATCTATGCCATGTCGTTTTAAACAATCCTGACAACCAGAGAGTAATTTCCCCGTTACTAAATCATTGAAACGGCCAATTACGATCGCAAAACGGAATGAAGAGGTATCACCAGCAAAGCTTCCTTCAAATACAGTCATAGGGGATTGGGTTTTTTAGGTTTTAGGTTTTAGGTTTTAGGGGTTAGGTTTTAGGGGTTAGGGGTTAGGGGTTAGGGGTTAGGGGTTAGGTTAAACTTGGCTATTTATCTCCAAGACAACAGGCGATCAGGGACATCCTGATCGCAGTCAGCATAATATCTGGGAAGTTTTAAATAACAAAAAAGTTCAAAACACCTACCACAATAACCAAAGCAGCCCAAATCCCTGAACCAACATACAATAAGTTCTTAGATTGTCCCCAATTTTGAGGGGAGGCATAGGCAACAGGAACCCCAACCACCATTACAAATGAAAATAACACCAAAACAGTCAATAGTAGCTGAAAAAGAATAGTCATTTTGTGATCTCTCCTGATTTAATTAGACTTGAGTAACAGATGGCTAAATAAAATTATTATTTAGTTCAATTTTCCCTGAGTATTACGCTACCAAAAATAGGCTACCTCTGAGAAGAGATAAGTTAGGTAATATTAAGTGATAATTATTGAATTTTTGTAAAGTATAGAATGTTTTGTTCACCCTCGTAAATAAGCCACAGTTAAAACGAGGAGAATACAACCTAAAAAAGTTATCCCCAAAAGGAGTAACATGAAAATTTCACCTGCCGAAAGGGGTCGGTCAATTGGGTCTAGATAGGCCGAGTTAGATTGGGGCTCATCAATGTCAAATTCCCAACCGTGAGGAGCTTGAATCACATTAATTCGAGAGTAGCCAATCTTCATATCATATAGAGATCGTCTCTCAGGATTACTAAGAGTGGCATAGGCTTCATTAATTTGCCGAAATTTTGCTTCAGCAACAGCTAAAGGCTGCTCTGTGGTATCTGGATGGTATTTTTTACTAAGTTTGCGGTAAGTACGCCGAATCTCGATCACAGAAGCCGCGGGATGTAGCCCCAAAATACTATAATAGGTATTAACGAAATGGCTAGCATCAGTTATGTTTTTGGTTGCTCTGGTTGTACGTTGCTGAGTCATCAAAATTAATAACGATAAACTATTAGGTCAAATTGCGATGCCTTTAAAGAAGATAGCTATTTGTTTTAAAATACAATGATTTTCTGGGTTGATCTAGTTAAACAATCTTGAAGTCTTGTCTCAAGGATGTTAATAAATATATTTCTGGCCAGTCCCAACCGTTACAATATTGAATGAAGACTATTTTGACAATTGCATGAATGATAATCTTGTGGAGCAAGGGCGTTCCACCGAAAAAGTAGAAATATCCGTTTCTCTCCCTCCTGAAGTAATAGAAGAGCTCAAGCATCTCACAAACAATCCCAGTAAAACCATTGAAGCTGCTGTCAAGCAATGGCTGAAAGGAGAAAGGGCCGTTGATGGGGATTTAACCCGAACCTTTCGTCGCAATCCTCCCTTGCCGCCACGAGGAGAATGGAATGATTGATTTGGAATATTGTTTTATCTATGCAAGAATCTATTAATGGAATGTGCAATTATTAGCCGAGCAGGGCAAGTGCTAGCTAGGGGCAGATTGATGCTTCAGCAGAGTGACAATGGCAAAACACGTCTCAATTTAGAAACTAGAGGCGGCAAGTTGATTGAGGGGGGATTTGTCGGAGAAGATGGTGATTTAGCTGAAGCTAGCCAGGTTTTGTTCGATAACTGCTTTGCTACTTGGCGCATGACAGGATTGACTTTAACTGTGACCATTAGTTCGTGATCTTTGAACTTAAAATTTCCGCAAAGCTTTTTCGACAGTAAAGATATCAAACCAGCTGCTGGTAGGCTTGCCATAAATCTTGGGAGTATAGCCGAGATTTTGTTTCACTTCTTGATTGGTAATTGAATGCAAAGAACGTTCTTGTGTAATCGAGATCGCGTTTGCGATCGCTAAGCCTTCACCCACAGAAACATTAAATTCGACAATCCGACCAGCAGTTGTCCCCAAGCCACCAAAACCTGAGGCAGGACTTAATACCGAGAGGTTTTCATATTCCACTGGCAAAGTATGGCGAAACCCGTAGTTAAAAGTGGGCATGAGAAAGCCTCTAATCTCATGGATACCTTTTTCGGCTACTCTTTCCCAAAAACCATCAATGCCACCTCTAGCATCCAAGTGGTAAGAAAAAGTACCCAAAGCTTCTTCGGCTGGCACACCACCATCAGTCATCTTAGTCGCCGTCAAATCATCCAAAGATTCAGCTATTTGTCCTGCCGTGCGAATATAAAGCTCGTCCATAAACTCAATCCGTTGCATTCCCAAGCCGAGAAAAAAAGCTGTCACTTCCTGAGCCATTTCTGCCATCATCGGTGTGGGTTGGGCACCATTATTACTCAATTCTCTGGCCTGAGTGGCAGTGACATCAAACAACAAAGCATTCAGACTCAGTCGATTATCAAGCACCGCAATATTCGCGCGATCAAGTATTCCTGAGGTTTTTCGCAAATCAAATAAGGTATTAGTCTTGCCATGATAAGCACCACTAAATGCGAGGGCCCGCACATCTGCCGAATCGGGTGTGGCCTGGTACATAATAGCTGGCCGGTCATAACTATCTGTAAACGAGTTTTCAAACTCGGCTAACTCCTCAGGATTATTGCCCGTAGCAGTAGCTAACCAATCTTGAGACTGGCGATCGCCTTTATCTAAAAAACGATTGATCAATGCTAATTCTATTTGTTTGAGTTGCTCTATGTCTGAACCGTAAACTTCAAACACCCAACCCACACTGAGGGAACTATCGGGCAAACCTAGTTGGGCAAATCCTTTAGTAATTTCTACCCCACTGATCTCTGCTAATTTGCCCCCTTGGGTCGCATCGACAAACTGCTTAGCAATAAAAGAGCCATTATTGACAGTAGTTAAAGAACAGACTGACTTGTTTGCAGTGGCGACAGACTGTAGCTTGACATTACCAATTAAATCAATATTTTCTCTCAAAAATACATTCTCAAAGGCTTGAGTTGCCCTAAAGCGATCCAAGGCGATCGCATCTGTCCCGGTCAGATCAAGAAATTCTTGATAAAGTTGACTCGAAGCACCAAAGAATCCTAATTCGTCCCGCATATCCCGAGGAACCTGATTGCGATCGAGATAAGCTAAACCGCCTCTAACCAAATGTCCCCCAATACCTTTTGCGGTATCCCCTTCTGTGATTAAGGCGACTTTTGCCTTGCCAGCTCGCCGCTCTAATTCTCGTTTAACTTTAATTGCAGTCATTACCCCAGGCACCTCATCCCCAAAGACAATGACATCATAATCTTGAGCCTTGGCTAATAGGGCATTAGCATCGGTGCAGGAATCCTGCTTTGCGGTGGTTGCTTCTTGAGCTAAAACCCTGCTCGTCGCACCTTGAAACAAAATCCCCAGGATCGCGATCGCGATCCCACTTAAGCAAGTAGAAGTCAGTTGATGGAGTGTTTTCACCATTAAATATAACCCACATCTTTCGGTAAATCAGGCTGCCTCGCAGCAGCGACCGCTAGAGTATCACATCTTTCGTTTTCGGGAATCCCAGCATGACCTTTGACCCAGACAAATTCGACCTGATGTTGATCACATAAATCCAATAATTTCTGCCAGAGATCAGGATTTTTAGCTTTTTCTTTTTTATTTCTTTTCCAGCCATTAGCTTGCCATTTTCTGGCCCAGCCTTTCATTACAGCATCCACCACATATTTAGAATCACTATGGAGTGTCACTATGCACTGTTGTTTCAAGCTCTGCAAAGCTGCGATCGCAGCCATCATTTCCATCCGGTTATTCGTAGTTCGCTTATAACCTCCCGAGATTTCCTGACGATGCTCCCCGTAAATCAATACTGCACCATAACCCCCAGCACCAGGATTCCCAGTGCAAGCACCATCGGTATAAATTATGACTTGTTTAAGTTTCTCTGACACAGCAAAAAGATCGCAAATCGGCACTTGTTAGTGTAGCCTATCTGCGATCTTATACCAGGAAATTATAGCCAACTATTTTTAGCTATTGGTAGCGATGAATGAATTAAACATTGGATTCTTGTTCTGCTTGAAATTCACTGCTTGTCAAAGCATCCGCCATCGCTTGATCTGCTATATCCTCTGCAAAGACGCTATTATATAACCAACCAGCAAGAATAGCCCCAACAATTGGTGCTAGCCAGAACAACCATAGTTGACTAAACAACTCAGTTCCAGCAAATAAAGCAACACCTGTACTTCTAGCAGGATTAACAGAAGTATTGGTTACAGGAATACTAATCAGGTGAATTAAAGTAAGCGCCAAACCAATAGGAATAGGGGCAAAACCCACAGGTGCGCGAAGATCTGTTGCTCCTAAGATGACGAATAAGAACATGAAAGTCAAGACAACTTCTGTAACTAAACAAGCAAACAATCCATAACCACCAGGAGAATGTACTCCATAACCATTAGTAGCCAAGGGGTTAGAACCTGTCATAAAGTCAGCACCATTGCCACTAGCAATTAGGTAGATAATTGCACCGGCTAAAGTAGCACCAATAACCTGAGCCACAATATAGGGTAGTAAATCCTTACCGGGAAAGCGTTTGCCGGCCCATAAACCAAAGGAAACAGCAGGGTTAAGATGGCAACCGGAAATATGCCCGATCGCATAGGCCATAGTAAGCACAGTCAAACCAAAAGCCAAGGATACACCAAGGTAACCCAAGCCTATATTAAAGACTCCACTTATTTCCCCTTCACTACCAGTCTTAAGGACTGCAGCCGCTAAAACAGCACTGCCACAACCTCCCAGGACTAACCAAAAAGTCCCAATTAATTCTGCGATGTATTTCTTCATAAGATTTAGTTTTTCCTAGAGCAATTTTTGTACAATTAGACAGTATAGTTGAATACTATTTAGTCTATGTAATATCTAGTAAATAATATTTAAACTTTTGTCAAAGTTAGGTCAAAAATCTTGTCGTTAGTTGTTCGATTATGAAAAGAAATGTAAACATCAGCCAGAATACTGAGATGATAATAAGCCAAATGGCTCTTTCCTAGGCTGAATATAGTGAGTGTCCCTGATGGGGAAGTCAAAAGTCAAAAGTTTTGAAAAGTAAGGGTTTCAAACTTTTCCAATGATTGTTGTATCTCCGCAAATGTCCACTGATTTGCAATCAAAGGTTTTGAGAGGTAAAAGGTAAAAGGTAAAAGACCAAATACCTAATACCTAATACCTAACACCTAACACCTAACACCTAATTTATAATGCTTCAAAGGCAATCCCTTCATCGTCAAAGTTAAGGAAATTAGTTCTAATATTGTTAGCTTCTTCTCCAGCAGCATAAAGATAGGTGCCGGGGAAATTATTATTGTGAAATCTTGAAAAAGGAAGCCCCTGTTCCGCACCTGCCCCATAAACATAGAAAGCTAAACCTTCTTCGCCAAAACTCTCACTAAAGTTCGCCAAAATATCTGCTCTTTCTTCGTCTCCAACATAAATATAAGTTCCAGGAACTAAAAGACTTTGAAAACGATATAAAGGAATGAAATCTTCTCGTGGTTCTAAAGAAACATGAAAGGCGACTCCTTCCTCCTCAAAATTGGGGAAATTATTAATTACACTGGCCCTTTCTTGGGTTGCCACATAAAGATAAGTTCCCCGAGCATTAAGATTTTGAAAACGGTAAATGGGACGAGCAAAATCATCTTCAGTTAAAATAGAACCATCATTATCAACTACTAGCTGCCCACGAGTTGATCCGCCAGGGAACTCTTCTGTATAGACATTCCAATATAAATCGACATCCTCATCTTCCCCCGTACTACGAATATCGGTCACATATTCACTCAAAGGAACTCGTGAAGAATCTGTCGACTCCCAAACCCCAGTGAGCGTAACAGAACCATCACTGTTAGGGGTAATCACCAAATCCTCATCCTGGTTCCCGGGAACTCCTACTTCATTACCCAAGGAAGGCGTAACAGTGTCAAATATAGAAAAAGCTATTTCTCCATTAGCTCCTCTAGCCGCATTACGAATGTGAATCCGAGTAACATCATCATTCGGATCATCTGGGGTTTGTGCTCCTCCTGGGATTAAACCATTGGCGCCAAAGTCTAAATCGGTCAGGGTCAACTGATAATCTAAGGCATCCCCAGCGTCATTAAGTACCAAATTGGCCGAGCCAGTTCCATCAGAAACCCCAGCCCCTACTATTTGCTCGTCATCTACGAGAGAAGAAAGACTGATGGGCAGTCGTGGTGCATCGCTACTGGTAACCGTAATTTCAGCAATCTGGTAGCCATCGGCAGTAAAGTCTGCACCAGTAAAACTCGCAGGGGCATTCGGTGAGCTACCATCTTCACTTAAAATCCGTCCACCCTCAATAAAGCCTGCATGTAGTCTAACAAGACCATCTTCAGTAGTTCCTGTATTGGGAGTTGCTTGAGAGAAAAAAGCTGTGTTGGCTTCTAATTCGTCGTTGACTTCTGTTCCCGCATCAGCAACCTGATCTCCGTTGATGGTTAATTTTAGATCTAGAAAATTTCCTTCTTCATCAAATATGGGAAAATCTCGATGATTATGATTGCCAATGAAAGCGTCATTAGAAGGAATCACCATCGAAAGAAAATTAAAGTAACGACTTTTAGCATCTTCATTATCTAGAGTAAAAGTGACTTCAACTGTTTCTCCTGGGGCAATAACTCCATCATCTCCGCCAAGAATTGTGCTATCAAGACTTCCGACACCACTTTGGATGAATCTGGCAGAAAGTTGACTAGTGTCGCCATCTTCGGCGAGTCTTTCTACCCCTGTAGTTGCCGGTCGATTAAAATCGAAAGTATCGAAATTCCCATTATGAAAACCTACCCAAAAAGGAGTTAAATATATACCATGATCTGGGGCTAGATTTTCAATCTTTACGGTTACTTGAACATCAGACATAATTTTAAAATTTCTCTATAAATTTTCTTGAAACCAAAACCAAATTTAAGTTTTAATTTCCCCACCAATTTATATAGGCAATAAAATTAATTGACCTCAGTAAAAATCAGTATTTAAAGACCATAATTTTAAGTATTGTCTTTTGTTACGTATAATTCCTGAAGATGGCGCTGATGTATCTCTTTTATAGACTTAGTTTGTTTTTACTATTTCAGCTAATTTATGGAGTAATTCTTGCTCATTATAGGGCTTGGAAAAATAGGCTGAAGCTCCTAAATTTATTGCTAATTTTCGATGTTTTTCGTTACTACGAGAAGTGAGCATTATAATGGGGAGATTTTGAAACTGCGATCGCTCTTTTAATTCTTCGAGAACTCCATAGCCATCAAGGCGAGGCATTTCAATATCACAAATAACTCCTTGAACAACAAGACCTCCCAGGAGTTTATCTACTGCCTCTTGGCCGTCTTTCGCTTGCTCAACTTTGTAGCCTGCTTTTTCCAAATTTAAACTTAAATAGCGGCGGACATTGATCGAGTCATCCACAATCAAGATCGTGTTACTGCTCACTTCTAAAGCAGAAGTTTTAGGCTCTTCTTTTCGAGTAGTGACATCATGTTTTAAGCAAGCTTCGATGAGCTGTACAGGATCAATCAGAGGAATTACTTTTCCATCTCCAAGTACCATAGAGCTCACCACCCCAGGAGGCAAAGGAAGGGGACTTTCAATCGGTCTAATAGTAGCTTCTTCCTCACCCCAAAAACGACCAATTTCTAGTCCAGAAAATCCATTTTTACTTTCTATTACAAGGGCCATTGGTCGATCAATAATAGGATTTCCCGTCAAGTTCAAACTATTATTTTGTCGGCGAAAAATCAAGGTTTTTTCTATCTGAATTAAAGGGATATTTTCTTGATGCCAAATAACTTGTTTTTGGTCTTCGACAATTGAGATCTGCTCAGGTTGGAAAGGTAATAATTCCTGAATACTATTGGCGGGGATGGCAAATAAAATACCGGCTTTTTCTGCGATCGCAACTCGCAAAATTGAGAGAGAAAAAGGAATTTTGAGGGTAAAAATAGTTCCTTTCCCAAGCTCGGTATCGACCTGAACATCACCCCGAACCTCTCTGAGATTGGTTCTCACAATATCCATGCCCACTCCCCTTCCCGAAAGTTGAGTTACTTGTTGGGCCGTACTAAATCCAGGTTCAAAGATCGAATCCAGTATTTCAGAATCCGCCATTTGAGCAATATATTCCTCGGGAATTTCCATGGTGCGAATGCGATCGCGAATCTTATCGAGGGAGATTCCACCACCATCATCAGTCAGGGTAATTACGGTTTGCGTACCCTGATTAATTGCTTTGAGGGTAATCGTTCCTTCTTTCGGTTTACCTGCGGCAACTCTCGTGGCGGCATCTTCGATCCCATGATCAAAAGCATTGCGCAATAGATGAATTAAAGGATCACTAAGGGTTTCAATCACTGAGCGATCAATCAGCGTATTCTCCCCTTCAATTTTTAACTGTACTTGTTTGTTAAATTGCAGATTAAGATCCCGAATTACCCGAGGAAATCTTTTGACAATTTCGGCAAAAGGAACCATCTGGGTACGAGTCACATTACCTTGTAATAACTTGGTTGTATGGTTAAAATCGCGGACTGCTTGGTTCATCTCCTGTAGTCCCAACTCAATATCGGTTGTCACCTCTTGAAGTTGCACCACGGTTTCAATTTGCTCTTGGCAAATAACATGAACATCACTGTAACGATCCATTTCTAAAGCATCAAAACGATCTGTCCTATTGCTGGAAACATTTGAATGGGTTAGCTGTGGTTCACTGCCAGGTAAAAATCCTTCAACAGAAGCGCGATCGTACCATTGTTTTAAATTATCATTAGAGCGTTCTATTTGAGACATTCTTTGGCGCATCAATAGAGTTATATTTTCTAATTGTTGCAATCGCAGATTGATGGAGTTGCGTTCTAAAATCAATTCCTCAAATAAATTATTAAATTGTCTCAATTGTGCCGAAGGAACTCGCACCATCTTTTCAAAAGACTGCTCTGTAGACTCAGAGATGGCTTGAGACTGTTGAATTACATTTCCGTACTTGATAGGCTGTTCTTGATCCTGGGCAATAGATTTTGTAGGAGATACTTCCGGGCTCTCCACATCAGGTATTTCAACATCAAAAGCAGCTTTTAATTCTGTAAGATTTGCCAGATCAAAATCATCTTCAAAAAAGTCAGCTGTTTCTTCATTATCAGCCGTTAATGCGGTTGCTATTGTTTCATCAAAATTCAAGCTCTCTAAAGCTTCCAAGTCTGATAAAACATCTGCATTGGAGTTAGTATTTTTTGTTACCGCCGCCTTGTCCACCGAATCCACAGGGAGAGGAGATCGCATCTCCTGAACAGGTTCACTCGTTTTGTGGGCCAGATCCATCTCCTCTAAATGAGATGGTAATTTTGTAATGCTTCCTCGCAAAACTAAAGCATGGGATCTTCTCCAGCTTTTTAAAGCCTGCTCTGCCAATGACGGTATTTTAGTCTGGGGTAAAGTCTCAGTTTGTTGCTGAATAGATTGGCATAACTGAATAAAAGGTTGAAGATCTGCCATTGCCCCGAAAGCCATTAGCTCTTGAGCTGTCATTGCCAATTCTTCAGTCAATTCAGTCGTATTGAGTTGACCTAACTGGTTCTCAAATCGATCTAGAATGCTATCGACCCCTTCTTCAAAGATCAGTAAAGCTGGGTTGATATCCCCGTCCTGAGACAGGAGCGCATTTTCATCAGAAGTTTGTAAATCGCCTAAATATCCACGTAATTGCTCAAATAGGGGTTCGCTTTGCGCTGTGTAGATATCGACTGCCTGAACCTCAAACTCAGAATCTCCAAGATTTAGTCCTTGATGATTAAGATTGCGAATCTGGCGGAGACAATCTAGACTTTCGAGGAGCAAAGTTTCCACTTTGGTCTCTACTGAACCAGAAGCATAGCGAACCCGCAAAATTTTGAAAAAGTCTTCTAGGCGATGAGCTGCTCGACTCAAAGTCTCAAAATGCATCATCGCTGCACTTCCCTTGATCGAGTGAGCAGAGCGCAACATCAGATCTATTTGTTGCGGATCGATAACTGTATTTGCTAGTCCCAAAAGATTGGATTCTATGAGATCAAAATACTCTTCTGCCTCATCCAAAAAATTAAGCCGAATTTGTTGTTCTGTATCCATTTGTAATAAGTAATAAGTAATAAGTAATAGGTAGTTAAGTCAAAAGTGATTTTTGACTTTTTACTTGTCTTATTTAATCACTATCACTATTGACTTTGAACTTAGCAACAGTGGATTCAAGATTTTGGGCTACTTGAGCTGTTTCAACCATTGATTGCACAATTTCTTTAGAAGACTTGGAACTTTTTTCCGACAGTTCAGCTATCTGCTGCATCAAATTGGTAACAGTTTGTGAAGTGGTTGTCTGAGATATTGTTTTTTGAGAAATTGAGCGCATCAGTTGGTTAATATCCTGAGATTTTTCCAGTACTAGCCCCAAACTTTGTTTAGTAGATTCGACTAAACGAGTAGATTCGACAACTTGACTTGTACCTGATTCCATAGCCTGGCTTACTTCTTGCGTTTCTCTCTGAATTGCTGCGACAATGCTGGCAATTTCTTTAGTTGCTGCTGCCGATTGTGCAGCTAAAGCGCCCACTTGTTCTGCCACAATAGTAAAACCATGACCCTGTTCCCCAGCACGACCAGCTTCCACACTAGCGTTAATCGCTAAGACATTGGTTTTTAAGGCAATTTCTTCGATGAAAGAAACTACTTGAGAAATCTTCTGGGAAGATTCTCCTAATCGCTTCATTTTTTTTGCTGTTTCGCCTACTGTTGTCCGTAGATTGATAATACTATCTACTGTCTTCTCCATATCGCTACTGCTTTGTTGCACAGTATTGTAGGTATCATCAGCAATCTTTTCAGCTTGACCCGCATTGGCGGCTACTTCTTGAATAGATTGGGACATTTGTTCAACTGAGGTCAAGGTTGCACGAGTTTCTTGAGCTTCAGCGATCGCCTGTTCCGCCAACAGCCGAATTGCTGATTCATTTGCTTTCAGAGACGAACCGACTTGACCAGTAGATTGTTTGGCTTCGATCGCAATTTCCTGTAGATTATCAATAATCGCATTGAAAATATCAGCAACAGTACTTAACTCCATAGAGTCTAAACTAGCTCTGACTGTCAAATCTCCTTCGAGAGCGTCGCTAACTTCATCAATCAAGCCATAGATATCTTGTTCTAGTTTTTCCTTTTGCTGACGTTGCTCATCAGCTACAACTTGTTCTTTTTGATTTTCTAGTAGATCTTTAACTTGCTTTACCAGACTGTTAAAACTATATGCCAAGGTCATGGTTTCTATCGTACCTTGCAGCTCGGCTTGTACATCTAAATTCCCCTCTGCTACCTGCTGAGTTTTTTCCGACAACTCAGTCAAAGGTTTCGATAACTGACGTGCTAAGAGAATAATCAAGAATAAAGAGGCAGAACCGAGAATAATTGCGGTTAAAGCAAAAACCGTCAGTAAATTGCGACCTGCTGCCGCTATTTCTGCTGAATTTACCGCTGCAATTGCGACTAGATCAGTATTGGGAATAGTTGAAAAACTAAAAACTTTTCCCTGATATTCCAATTGAGCCACCATAGAAATTTCCGAGAAAAACTCCTTTTGTTGGATACTGATATTGTCAAAATTCCCCTCTTCTTGAAGCAACTGTTTAAGTTGCGCCAAATCACTATTAGAACTCTGAGCTGAATCCCTGAGAGTTTTTGCGACATTAAAAATTGTTTCGCCACCGATTACTTCCTGGTTTTCTGGATCAGAGCCATCAGAGTTGATTGTCGTCATTAGAGAACCAGCTTCAGAATCAACCACTTGCACAGTTTGAGATTCTTTCAATCCCGCAGATAGGTAAGTCGCAATATTGGAATCCAACTCGGTAACGGGAATCCCAGTTTTAATTACGCCTAAGAAGTCACCTGTTTGAGGATCTGTTACTGCCTTAGAGATAGCCACGACTACCGCATTAGCTGAATCATCAAATTCTGGCTCATCAACAGCCTGTCCATTTTTTTGACTATTTTGCCACCAACCTTCATCTCGTTGCACAAAGTCAGAAGTCGCATTACTGAAGGCAATATTAAAGCCATTGCGCTCGGTGAAAAAGATCTCCACACTACTAGTCGATTGTACGACTTGTTCTAAATATTGATTGAGAGTTTTATCAACCTCCAAAAGTTTTGTATCAGCAAATTGTTGCTCGACAGCTTCAATCGATTGCTTAGGTAAACCCTGAGTTTGAGCCTTTTGAGTCCCAGCTCGCATCGCCTCAATCACGAGGGGATTTACTGCGACGAGATTAGGAATCTTAAATGAATCTTTGATAAAGGTGGTAGTTGTCTTACCAGTTAGCAGAGTATTTTTTTCAAGTTCCGACAAAGCCTGGGTTTCCATCCTGCTTTCTGTGATGCTATAGCCAATCGCACTAGCAATTGCCAGAGGCATTAATACCGCCGGCAAAATAGTTATTAGTAAACGATTTCGTAATGTATTTTTCTTTTGAAATTGTTGAGAAATCGTGTTGTTGGCCTCTAGTTGGGGATTAGTTACTGATTTTTTCATGATCACAGGTGGATTTGCGTATTTTTTATAATCAAATTGAAACGGAAAAACTATGATTGACTTGCGTAAAGAGTTGCCGCTGTAGCGATCGCTTGGGGATCTAAAACTAGCATTTGCTGTTCTCCAATATTGACAGCACCAAGAACATAAGGATTCAGGCTACTGGGAAAATCGACCGTGGGCGATTGAAATTTTTCCTCAGTTAAACGAGTAATTTCCTGGAGATGGCTAACAGCAATTCCTAGAAAAGAATCGCCTTTTACAGAAGATTCTGAGGCTGTTTTGTTAGGCAATACTCGCACTACAATAATTTGATATTGCCGAGAAGCTATTAAAGTCGATGGCAACATCAATAATTGAGCCAAATCGATCACACAAAAGACATGATTACGAGAACTCATGATGCCCATGACAGACTCAGGCATACTAGGCAATAGAGAAACTGCTGTTGCTTCGACTATGAGCGACTCATGTACCTGCTCTAGGGGAATTAAAGCCGTAATCGTCTCTGTGAGTTGAAACTGAATGTAAGGCTTCCCTGGTGTTAGGCTAGCTTCAAATAATTGAGGTAAGATTTCTTGAACCTTGGAAGCAGGAGTAGATGTTGACATTATTATTGTCTATCCGATTAATCCTTGAACAGCACCGACCAATTCTTCTTGAGTACAGGGCTTGGTCACATAAGCTTTGACCCCTTGTTTCATCGCCCACATGCGATCGACATCTCTGTTTTTTGCCGTACAAGCAACAATGGGGATCTCAGCCGTTTCAGGATTTTTTTTCAATTGACGGCAGATATCCAAGCCTCCCATTTTGGGCATCATCCAATCAGTCACAATAATATCAGGCTTACTTTGCAATGTTTTATCAATTGCTTCTTGGCCATCATTGGCCTTGACAATGTTATAGCCAGCATTGGTTAGATAGTTAGCCATCATATCCAATTGAGATGGTACATCATCGACGATTAAAATTGTTTTCATAATTTTTTATTAGGAATTTTAGTAGGGTTGATAATAGAAAAATTGAATTTTCTTGAGTAACTTTCTCGAACAAAAGTAAGTAACTAAAACTTTTTTCTAATTTAGATGTTTTTCAATAATTGTCATTAAACTTTCTTGAGTAAAAGGCTTGGTAAAATAATCAGTAGCTCCAGCTAATTTGGCTCTAGCCTTATCGATCATGCCAGTATTACCAGTCACCATAATGATTGGCGTTTCATCGAAAACTTGACTACTCCGTAATAGCCCACAAAGTTTATAGCCATTAATTCGGGGCATCGTGATATCTAGTAAAATCAAATCAGGCTCCAACCGAAAAATAATCGAAGAAGCCTTAACCGGATCACTGATGGCGGTGACCTCGAATCGCTCTTGATCAAGAAAACGTTGAATTTCATTGAGGATCGTCGGACTATCATCAATACAAACCACTTTATGCTTAAGGACTTCTGGTTCTGGGACGGGACTGGCTACTTCCTCCCTCGAAGGAGCAGGTGGAATAGTGGGAAGTCGATCCAAAGGAGATTGAGGATTCCGCAGGTGGATTTTGTGATGCTCAATATATGGCGATAGTAGTTGTGCTACATGAATTTCATCTTTTTGGAGAACAATTGAAAGTTGGCGAAAGCTCAATCCTTTGCGCATAATATTGGCAAGTTTGAGTAATACTTTTTGAGATAATACGCCCCAGGTCGGAACCTTATCAATATCTCGGTAATCTAGAAAATAGGGACGTTGATGGGGAGAAGTTAATTCGGAACCGCAACTTTGCCATTTTTTTAGTCTTTCCTCTAGGAAATTAACTAAATCTGGAATATCAAAAGATAAGGAATCGTTAGTTTCCGCTTGTAGCCAAGAGGGAATTAATTCTCCTTCGTGCCAAGAAACTACCCCTTCTCTTAGCCAAAGACAAGACTCCAGGGAATCTTGAGTAATATCCTCAATGAGCTGCAAAAATTGAGAGTGATAGAGATGTTTCTCTGCTAATAGCCAAGGAATAACTTGTTGATAAAATCCATTGTTAAATGATTTATTCTCCGGATCTGCTTCAGCCTTAAAATAGGATTGGGGAAGGTCTTTGAGCGCTACGACAGGAGCATTCCACTCTTGTCGCAATAGATAATATTTCAATTGGGACAGTGATTGTAAAGAACACTCGACATATTTAAGTTTCCCCGATTGCAGATAAACTCTCCAAGAAAGCGATTCTGCAACAAATTCAAGATAGCCAGTATTATTTAGATCCGCGGAATTTAATAACGTTTCAACTGGATTGAATACTTTATTCATTTGGTGAGCAGTAATTCAGTTATTGGTTTTATCGTTCCCAAGTTAGTTAAAAATTAATCAAATATTGTAGAAGCCTGCTTTGTTTACACAATTTACATCCAATATCAAAATGTCATTTCCCAATGAAAGTCTCTCTTATCCTGAAACAGCTCAAGATCAACAAAGCGATATTTATCATGGCATAGAAGTCAAAGATCCTTATCGCTGGCTTGAAGATCCTGACTCGGAGGCGACTCGGGCTTGGGTTGCAGCTCAAAATAAAGTGACCACAGATTATTTATCTCAGATTTCTAGTAGGGAAGATATTAAGTCTCGACTCACGCAACTCTGGAACTACGAGAAATATTCTAGCCCTTTTAAAAGAGGCGATCGCTATTTTTATTTTAAGAATGATGGTTTACAAAATCAAAATCTGCTTTATACTCTAGACTCTTTGGATGCTGAACCGACGGTTTTACTGGACCCCAATAGCCTCTCCGAAGATGGCACGATAGCTCTGGCCGGAATTGCCATCAGCGAGAATGGTCAGTATCTTGCCTATGGCTTATCAACTGCGGGTTCGGATTGGGTTGAGTATTTTGTTAAGGATGTCACTACAGGTGATCAGTTATCAGACCAGTTAAAATGGATCAAATTTTCGGGAGCTTCCTGGACAAAAGATCATCAAGGATTCTTTTATAGTCGCTACGAGGAACCCAATGAAGCTACTAAGTTAGAAGATGTTAATTATTTTCAAAAACTTTATTATCATCGTTTGGGGACAGAACAAGCTGAAGATCTCTTAATCTATGAACGCCCTGAGCAAAAAGAATGGGGTTTTGCGGGAGAAGTCACAGAAGATGGAAAATATTTAATTATTAATGTGTGGCAGGGGACAGATCGTAAAAATTTAGTTTTCTATCAAGATTTATCCCAACCCCAGAGCGAAGTGATTGAGCTGATCAGTGAATTTGAAGCTAGTTACGATGTGATCGATAATGATGGCGATCGCCTATGGCTACTCACTGATTTGGATGCTCCTCGTGGTCGGGTGATCATGATTGATCTTACGAACCCCGACAAAGCTCATTGGCAAGAAATTATCCCTGAAAGCAGGGAAACACTTCGGGGGGTGGGATTACTCAATAATCAATTTGTGGCGAATTATCTCAAAGATGCGCGATCGCAGATTAAAATATTCGCTCTTGACGGATCATTCATCCGAGAAGTTGACTTACCTGGGATTGGTTCGGCTGGGGGTTTTGCGGGTAAAAGATTCGACAGCAAAACTTTTTATACTTTCACCAGCTTTACGATTCCTGCCACAATCTATAGCTATGATATGGTGACAGGAGAAACTAAGGTTTTTCGCCAACCTCAAGTAGATTTTAATCCTGAATATTATTTAACTGAACAGGTTTTCTGCCCTAGCAAAGATGGGACGGCAATTCCCTTGTTTATCACTTACAAAAAAGGCATCAAACTAGATGGCAATAATCCTTGCTATCTTTATGGCTACGGCGGATTTAATGTTTCGCTGACTCCCAGTTTTTCGGTTAGCAATCTGGTTTGGCTAGAAATGGGTGGGATCTATGTTATGGCGAATCTCCGAGGCGGTGGCGAATATGGAGAAGCTTGGCATCAAGGGGGCATGAAAGAGCGCAAGCAAAATGTGTTTGATGATTTTATCGGTGCGGCAACTTGGTTGATTGAGCATAAATATACTCGTCAGGAGAAATTGGCGATCGCGGGTGGGAGTAACGGAGGACTATTAGTAGGCGCTTGTATGATCCAACGACCGGATCTTTTTGCAGCGGCTCTGCCAGCAGTTGGAGTCATGGATATGTTGCGCTTTCACAAATTCACTATTGGTTGGGCTTGGTGTGCCGAATATGGCAATCCTGATCATGAAACAGATTTTAAAACTCTTTATAGTTATTCTCCCTTGCATAACCTCAAAGCGGGAACAGCTTATCCCGCAACCATGATTACCACTGCAGATCATGATGATCGAGTGGTGCCAGCTCATAGTTTTAAATTTGCTGCGGCTTTGCAAGCAGCTCACGAAGGCAGAAATCCTGTATTAATTCGGATTGAAACCAAAGCAGGACATGGAGCAGGCAAACCGACGACGAAGATTATTGAAGAGGTTGCTGACAAATGGGCTTTTTTAGTGAAAAACCTGGCGTTGCTGATTTAACGGGGCTTCGCCCTTGAAGGCAGAGGGCAGAGGGCAGAGGGCAGAAGGATAAAACTACTTCTAACTTATCCCTTTAGGTTGAATTCCTCCACTTCTTTAAGTGGAACAGGGCATAGTGGTGAGTCTAATTCTCCCACTATGCCAGTTACCTTCTGC
>NZ_ALVZ01000150.1 GCF_000332055.1 Xenococcus sp. PCC 7305
CTTATGATAGCGAAGTTTGAGCAGAAAATAATAGTTAAAAAAACTTAAATAGCGATCGCTAGAAGAAAAATCAATTTTCCTCATCCTTTATCCTTAATCCCTCATCCTTTAATATTAAGTTACGTAAATTTATTATATTTGTGTACTTCTATGGCAGAACTAAGCTGGCTGACATCTAGTCACTGGATTATGTTGGGATTATTAATCGGATTTGCGATCGCCCATAGTGGACTAGCAGCTCTCCGCCCTTGGGGTGAAAGTAAGATTGGCGCTAGGTTATATCGCGTTTTATTTGCTTTAGTTAGTATTCCTTTTGCGACGATTTTAATTATTTATTTCTTCAATCATCGTTATGATGGCCTTCAATTATGGCAAGTCCAAGGTATTCAGGGGATCAAACCTTTAGTCTGGACTCTCTCGCTAATTTCCTTTATTTTTCTCTATCCTGCTACGTTTAATCTTTTAGAAATTGCCGCAGTCCAAAAACCACAGGTTCACCTTTTTGAAACGGGAATTATCCGCATTTCTCGTCATCCCCAAATGGTAGGACAAGTCATTTGGTGTTTGGCTCATACTTTGTGGCTAGGCACCAGTTTTACAATCGTCACTTCTTTGGGATTAATCGCCCATCATCTTTTTGCTGTTTGGCACGGCGATCACAGGTTACAACAAAAATACGGAGCCGCCTTTACCGCAGTCAAACAAAGAACTTCAGTCATTCCCTTTGTCGCGGTTTTGGATGGTAGACAAACCTTGAAACTACAAGAATTCTTGCGTCCTGCCTATGCCGGGGTTTTGGGTTTTGTGTGGCTACTCTGGTGGGGACATCCCTGGTTAATGATTATGACCAGCAAAGTATCGTGGTAACTTTAATATATATAAAATTTTTTTCCTTGATCCCGATCAAGATATCGCATAATTCAAAGCATATATAACATGTCCTTTAGTAAATCTGATTCCATCTTTCGTGTCGTCAGCGAAAAAACCTTTAATCAAGAGGTTTTGAGCTCTGCTGAACCTATTTTGGTTCATTTTTCCGCTCCTTGGTGTGGTTTATGTCGGATGATCAATCCGATGCTCAATCAACTACAAACAAAGCAAAAAAGACCTATCAAGATCGTCATGATTAATGCCGATGAAAACTTTAGATTGGCGAATGCCTATCGTCTAAAAAATTTGCCTACTTTGTTACTTTTTGAAAATGGTCGTCTTGCCGAAAGACTAGATGATTTTAATAGTCGAGAGGGAATTGTTGCTACCCTCGAAAAAATAATGTTGCCCAGCACAGTTTGTTGACACGACTTGTCAGTTTATGGTCTAGTTAGGACAGGTGTTCGGTTTTAGGTGTTCGGTTTTAGGCTAAAAAGAGTCATATTTTGATTTAAATCAAAGAATGTTTGACATGTGAAGGCATTTTATGACTTTATTCGATTTTTTTCGGGATTTCCCTAACACCTAACACCTAATACCTAAAACCTTGATTCTTAAGGACGAATCAACTCCACTGAATCCTTGATGTCTGTATCTTGTAGATATACCTTGACTTTTTCTTCTTTCGCAGTTGGCAAGTCCTTGCCCGTAAAATCAGGGTGAATTGGCAATTCGCGATGTCCGCGATCAACTAGAACTAACAAACGAATAGTTTCTGGTCTGCCATATTCTAGAACAGCATTCAGTGCCGCACGAATAGTTCGGCCTTTATAAATAACATCATCTACCAAGATTACAGTTTTACCTGTTAGATCTAGAGGTATTTGGGTTTTGGCCGGAGTGCGAGTCGAAACTCGGTCAAGATCGTCACGATAAAAGGTGACATCGATCGCGCCTACGGGAATTTGGAAATTTTCCAATAATTTTATTTGTTCCGCTAGTTGGTTGGCGATCGGTACTCCTCTGGTATGAATCCCAATTAAAACAACTTGGGATAGATCGCCAGACTTTTCAATTATCTCAGAGGCAAGCCGAGTCAGCGTACGACGAATTTCTTCCGATGAAAGGATTTCAATTACCTTGGCTGGCATTGTTATTAGGTTTTTGGTGTTGGGAGTTAGATTTTAGATTCTACCGAGAAACCAGAACTTTCGACATTTACGTTACATTACAATAAAGAAAACAAAACTTAATATAAATCATGGCAATATTTGGCTTAGGTAAAAAACTCACAATCCCTACCCCAGAGCAGGGTCTCCCGGGAAGGGAGCAACAGATGAGGGTTCCAGAAAAGCATTTTATTAATGGGAATCCTCTCAAAGGGCCTTTTCCGGCGGGAATGGAAATGGCGGTGTTTGGCTTGGGTTGCTTCTGGGGTGCCGAGAGAAAATTCTGGCAACAAGAAGGAGTTTATACCACTGCGGTGGGTTATGCCGCAGGCTCAACGCCCAATCCCACTTACCGAGAAGTTTGTTCGGGAATGACAGGTCATAATGAAGTCGTACTAGTAGTTTACGATCCCGAGAAAATTAGCTACAAAGATCTTTTAAAAGTTTTCTGGGAAAGTCATAACCCGACTCAAGGAATGCGTCAGGGTAATGATACTGGAACGCAATATCGTTCTGGAATTTATACTTATTCTGAAACTCAAAAGCAAGAGGCGATCGCGTCAAAAGAAGTTTATCAGCAAGAAATTAACAAAGCTGGTTATAAGGAAATCTCCACCGAAATTTTGGACGCTCCGGAATTCTATTATGCCGAAGACTATCATCAACAATATTTAGGGAAAAACCCTAACGGCTATTGTGGATTAGGCGGTGTTGGGGTTTGTTATCCTCCTGAGAGTTAATTGAAAACAAAAATTGATCAATAGATACGCTTAGTCAAGAAGCAGTGGGTTGCATTCATGGCAGAGAAGAATTTCGGTTCTTGCTAAATTCTTCTCTGCAACCCAATACTTCTCATTTAGGGAAATGGGGATGTAGGGAACTAGGGAAATCTAGCCATTATTATTCCCCAAACCCCTAAAACCCCAAATCCCAATTCGTTAGGTTTTTTTACTCATTACTCATTACTCATTAATTATTACTTTTTGTGAAACCAGCCAGAATTTGGTAGCGAATGTTACAGAAAAAATATAAAATGGTGATATCTAAACGGAACAATATAAATTAAATTTAATAGGTAATTTTTGGAGGATTAATTTTATGTCAGCTCAGAGTCAGTCTCGTGCATTATTCAATCGTCATCGTCATAATGTTAAAAACCGTCAACAATCTCTACTTAGTCGGACAGCATCAGAAATTGGGGTAGATGTTGACAACCAATATTGGACAACCATTCAAGGTAAACCAAGTAGCAGTTTCTGCAAAACCTATGATCGCAGTGGTGCATCTTTAAGTTAATCTACCAACTGCCCGACAAGTCCCAGCAAAAGTTAAGATTTCCCTGAGACTTTTATGAGATTTTTGAGAAGTGAAGTGGGGTTTAACGTCTTGAGACAATAAGGTCAGCAATTCTGATTGATGGGAATTGCTGGCGCTGCGCAACCTCTGTTTAATCCTTATTTTTAGTTCTTGAATTTGTGGTTACGATACTATAGGTACTAAGCTTTTAGTTGAATGAGTTCGACCTTATAGCCGTCAGGATCTTCGACAAAGGCAATCACCGTTGTTCCATGTTTCATTGGCCCTGGTTCTCTGCTTATTTTTCCCCCAAGATTTTTAATCGTTTCACAAGTGCTATAAATATCATCAACTCCTAGGGCGATATGTCCATAAGCACTTCCAATATCGTAACTGTCGACACCCCAGTTATAGGTTAGTTCAATAACTGTATGGTCTTTCTCCTCACCATAACCAACAAAAGCTAACGTGAATTTTCCGCCAGGATAATCTTTTTGTCTGAGAAGTTTCATTCCCAAAACATCACAATAAAACTGAAGAGATTTTTCTAAGTTACCAACTCGTAACATTGTGTGTAACATTCTCATAGCTTAGTTCTTAAACTCCTGATGCAAATTTATGTTTGGGTTAATACTTTCCTCGAAGATTGTAATATTTAATCAGCACTTAAATCTCACAAGGATTATTTTATTCCATATTTCTACTGATGCCAGAGCAATTATGATTTGTTTCACTTGAATGTAGAAGAGTAAGTATCGCAATAAAATCAGTTTCGATATCTTGACTGCTTACTTGAGCCTATTAGAATTTCATTTAACAAATAACATTGAAATCAGTATTTTTTATTGGCGGATTTGATGGTTATTTTACTATAAATTTTATTATAAATTAACTCGAGAGTATAGCTCAGGAATATGGCTGATAACAAATCTAAACTGACTTTAGTTAAATTTAATAAAGCTGATTTACTTAAAGGCAAACATATCTTGATTGTTGAATCCCAGGACTCTCGGCGAGCAGTCGCCTTAAATAAGTCTGTGTTTTCTGTCGGACGTCACCCTCAAAATGCTTTGGTATTGAGTGGGACTCTGGTGTCCCGTCACCATGCCACAATAGCTTGGTTTCAATATTCTATAGCGCCTGATAAATATGATTATTCTTTTTGGATAATTGATGGCAAGGGCAAAAGACAGAGAAGCCAGAATGGCATATCAATTAATGGAACCAAGAAATCTCTACATCGTTTGCAGTCAGGAGATATTATAACAATAGGTTCAGAAATAAAAATTACCTATAATTACATTACTTATAGTACAGACACGAATGACTTCTTGAATTACTGCGATAGCCAAAAAAGGAATTATCAATCAAACAACGAGAAGAATTACAAAGAAACTCTAGTTGTCAGTGAAGAACAAAATCAAGCGACGCAGTTATGGGATTGAAAACTTGAATTAGACTTAAAACATCATAAAATATAATTTAGATAGTTGTTCATTTTTTATTCACTGGTAGTTTAAGTATGAGTAATTCTAAAAATTCCTCCAAATTTTCAAGTAACTCAGCAGCCTCAGAATTGGATACAACTCGGACTCCACCTTGGGGGAAAGTTACAGTTTTAGAAAAAGGATCTTATTACTGTATTAATAGAATCGAGGTCAATCCAGGCAATCATATTAGCACCCAGATGCACTACCATCGAAGTGAACATTGGATTGTGGTTTCTGGCACAGCCAAAGTAATTTGTAATGGAAACACTACATTATTAATGCAGAATCAGTCAACTTATGTACCGATGAATACTCCTCATCGTGTAGAGAATCCTGGGGTGATTCCTTTAGTGATGATTGAAGTGCAGAATGGGGAATATTTGGGAGATGACGATATTATGCGTTTTGCTGAAGATGATTAAATTTAAGCAGTTGTTTACTTTTTTTCTCTTGTTAGTCTCACCAAAATATAGCTAATAGAAAGACAGAGAATGGAAAATCCCAATGCAATCAAATCGTCACTAGCTTTTTTTGCCGAGTCAAAAATAATAATTTTTCGGGCGACCGCAATTAATGCGGTTACTAAAACAAGTTCTACATGAACAACATGCTTTCTTAGGTAGGCAGTGATATTTTCTAGCAGTTCTAAGGCAATTAAAATATTGAGGAACAGACCGAAAAGTTCAATTAATGTTTTACTGAAAAAACTTGCAGCCTGTTCACTAAAAATATACTTTATAAGATAAATAATTAAATCGCCAAGAGATACTAAAACGATAAACATTAAAGCTAAAGATAATACTTTAGCTACAATCTTTTCTACCCAGTGAACTAAATCGAGGAAAGTTTCATCCTCATTTATTTTCTGCAGAAAGTTTTTGCCTTTGTTCATGCTACAAATAATACTAAATTAAAGTGTGTTCACAACAGATTATGTTGATAAGGGTAGTTGGTCAAGCCCTCCTACAAAACCCAGTGTCCCATTCTGACTTTGAATTGGTATCATTTGTGACAAATCTTGTTTTTGAAGGTTTCTCCTCACATCATAGAGAAGAAGAAATCGATTGTTTCCTTGAGAGCGACAATAAAGCGATCTATCTCATCACGAGTGTTATAGAAATATAAACTGGCTCTGGCGCTGCCAGAAGCCTCCAACAAACGATGTAGTGGTTGAGTGCAATGATGACCAGAACGAATTGCGATCCCTTCATGATCAAGCATAGTTGCTAAATCGCTCGCATGAATTCCTGGGATATTAAATGCTGCAAGAGCTGCCCTACCTTCCCCGTTAAGATCTGGTGGTGCACCATAAATTCTTAGATTAGGAATTGTCGCTAATTTTTTAAACAAATAGGTGGTTAATTCTACTTCGTAATCGTGAATTTTATCCATACCTATGTTAGTCAGATAATCGATCGCTGCACCTAATGCGATCGCTTCTCCAATCGCGGGAGTTCCAGCTTCAAATTTATGAGGTAATTCTCCATAGGTAGAATGGTCAAGATAAACTTCATCAATCATTTCCCCTCCTCCAAGGAACGGAGGCATGGCTTCAAGGATTGCTTTTTTCCCATAAAGAAATCCAATTCCAGTAGGCGCACACATTTTATGTCCCGAGGCAACTAACCAATCACAATCGATTTGTTGCACATCTATCGGCATATGGGGCAAACTTTGACAGGCATCTATCAGCACTTTGGCATCATATTGCTGAGCCAGTTTAACAATATCTGCTACAGGATTCACTACCCCGAGAGTATTAGATACATGAACAACAGATACGAGTTTGGTTTTTTCCGATAACAGAGATTTATAATGCTCTAAATCTAAAGATTCTTGTTCTGTCAACTGAATATATTTAATCACCGCACCAGTTCTTTGGGCGATAATTTGCCAAGGAACAATATTACTATGATGCTCCATTACAGACAAAATGATTTCATCATGTGGTTTTAAATTAGTTAAGCCCCAGGTATAGGCAACTAAATTAATTGCTTCGCTGGCATTGCGAGTATAAACAATTTCCTCGCGACAATTAGCATGAATAAATTTGGCTATTTTGTCCCTAGCTCCTTCATAGGCATCGGTAGCGCGATTGCTTAAACTATGAGCTCCACGGTGGACATTTGCATTATCCTGTTGATAGTAATTGGTGATGGCATCTAATACTTGCTGGGGTTTTTGGGAGCTCGCCGCACTATCAAAGTAAATTAGCGGTTTTCCGTGAATCTCCTGATGCAAGATAGGGAAGTCTTTTCTTACTTGATCTCCTAGGGTTTTTTCTTGGATAATGGTCATTTCAGTTATCAGTCCCCTCAAGCGGGATAATATTAATCTTATTAGTTATCAGTAACTACTGCCTTACCGTGGTAGTGGAGAGCCAAAAATATTATAGACGGGTGAAGAGTCCCGTAAAAGTGCTCATTTTTCTAGGTAAGAATTGATGATTGAATTTTCTGCTGCATTGATTTTATGGGAACCCTCTCGATTATTTCGTTGACAAACGCATCTATTAATAATTGACGGGCATCATTTTCTGTCAATCCACGACTCCGCAAATAAAAAACCTCATCTGCTTCTAGCTGACTGACAGTGGCACCGTGGGAACATTTAACATTGTCAGCTGTGATCTGTAATTCTGGTTTAGTGTTTACTCTCGCTTTGGGAGAGAGCAAAAGATTGCGATTTAACTGAGAAGCATTGGTCAGTTGAGCAGGTTTGGGGACAGATACCTTGCCGTTAAAGATTGCATGGGCGCGATCGCTAACTATAGTCTTATGAAGTTGATCTGTTGTCCCGTGAGGATGATTGAGATTAATGACACTATGAGTGTCCGAGGTTTGCTCTTCTTTTGCGATCGTCAAACCATTGAGATTAGTTTCAGTTTGGGCTCCAGCTTGATGGATTTCCGGGCTATGGCGAGAGATTTGTCCACCTACATTAATCTCTGTTAGGGTGTAACGGCTATCTTGCTTCTGATTAACTGCGGTTTTGCCAATATGATAGGCAGTGACTGATTCTTGTTGTAGGCGAGTATGATTTATTTGGGCGTTTTCTCCTAACCATATTTCGGTAACCGCGTTAGTAATATAACTAGATGCGCCACTATATTCTTCAACTATTGTTAACTGACAGTTTTTCTCCGCCACAATCCAACCTCTAGGTTGAGAAATTGTGATAGATTCTCCCGCTACAGAGACAAACACAAGATGAATCGGCTTTTCTACAACTGTATTTGGTGCTGCCCAAATGATTGCCACATCAGCAATGCTAGCCGTATTGAGGGAAGTAAAAACTTCTTCTTTTCCTGGTAAGGTGCCTAAAAACGGACGAAAATACTGACAAAAATTTTCAGGCAAATTGGTTAGGCTTCCGACATAGATACCTTGAGGCAATCCAGAAATATTTGATAATTCGGCGGCATAACTGCCATTAACAAATACTAAGCGAGTATCTTCCGCTTCAGGAATAGTAATGTTCTTGTCAGTAGTAAAAGATTTTGGGGCAACAAATTCACGATCTAGAAGAGAAGATATATCGGTAAAACGCCATTCTTCGTCTTTGGTTGTCGGCAAAGTTAACTTTGATACCCAAGATGCAGACTGTTCTCGAATCGTTTGCAGCCATTCTCCTGTTTCTGGGTCAAGTTGCTCAACTGGCACTGGAGGACGATTTTCTAAAATATTATTCAAAAAGCGATCGCGATTTATTGATGGTGTGGTGGTAGTCTGGGTCATGATTGATGTGGAATCGGTTCCTATGCAGTTAAATGTTTAATGCTTACTTAATGCTTAATGGTCAATGCTAAATGCTTACTGGTTCTTCTAAAAACTCGTAACCACGAGATTCCAACTCCAACGCCAACTCCTTGCCGCCACTGGTCACAATCTTGCCATCTTGCATTACGTGAACAAAGTCAGGTTCAATATAATCAAGCAGACGTTGATAGTGAGTAATCACCAAATATCCTTTTTCTGGAGTTTTGATTTGGTTAACTCCTTCAGAAACAATTCTGAGTGCATCAATATCCAACCCAGAATCTATTTCGTCCAAAATAGTCAGAACTGGATCAAGAACTGCCATCTGCAAAATTTCATTGCGCTTTTTCTCTCCACCAGAAAAACCTTCATTGAGACTTCTTTCGAGGAAACTAGATTTCATCTTGACTATTTCTAATTTCTCTTCGACCAAATCTTCAAAGTCAAAGGCATCCATCTCCTCTAAACCTTGGTGTTTCCGCTTGGCATTATAAGCAACTCGTAGAAAATCTAAGTTGCTGACGCCAGGAATTGCCAAAGGATATTGAAAGGCCAGGAAGATCCCTTCTAATGCTCTTTCATTGGGTTCTTGCTCTAAAATACTTTTGCCTTGAAAAACAATATCTCCGCCTGTGACTTCATAGTCAGGATGTCCTGCTATTATCTTAGAGAGAGTACTTTTTCCAGAACCATTGCGGCCCATGATGGCGTGAACTTCCCCCGCTTTGATTTCTAGGTTGACTCCTTTGAGAATAGGAGTTCCGTCTATATTGGCTGTTAGGTTGCTTACGGATAAGATGGTCTCGCTCATAAAGTGTCTCTCGTTTCGTGAAATCTAAGTTTAGAATTATCTACAATCTATTCCTCAGCTGCTGCTTTCAAGGCTTATGCATTCTGGGTTTTCGACTTAAACAACAAAAACATTGTTTAAGTACATTGTAGAATACATTAACAACATTTTGGTTGTCAAAGATTCTCTTAAGAGATGGAGTATGAGGAGACCAATATCAACTAAATATCTAAGTCCATAAGATTGAGCTTGGGCGCATTGGTTTCGATAAATTCTCTTCTCGGGGCCACGCGATCGCCCATCAAAACAGTAAAAATGCGATCGGCCTCGGCCGCATCTTCAATTTCTACCCGTTTCATCATTCGAGTTTCAGGATTCATCGTCGTATCCCATAATTGTTGGGGCATCATTTCCCCTAACCCTTTGAATCGCTGGATTGTATAGTTGGCATTGGCGGGGAGTTCAGCTATTTTCTGCTGTAAATCGCGATCGCTATAACAATAGTAATGATTGCGCCCTCTTTCTAATTTATACAGGGGGGGACAGGCAATATAAACATATCCTTGATCCACCATTTCCCGTTGATAGCGATAGAAAAACGTCAGTAATAAAGTACGTATATGAGCCCCATCAACATCGGCATCGGTCATGATAACTATTCGATGATAGCGTAATTGCTCTGGATTGAACTCTTCCCCTTTGATACCCAACCCTAAAGCTGTAATCATGGATTGGATTTCATTGTTCTTGTAAATCTTGGCGTCATCAGTCTTCTCGATATTAAGAATTTTACCTCTTAGGGGTAAGATAGCCTGGAATTGTCTATCTCTTCCTTGTTTCGCACTTCCCCCGGCAGAATCGCCTTCCACTAGGTAGATCTCTGACTCAGCAGGATCGCGAGAACTACAATCTGCTAATTTGCCAGGTAGCGTAGTAGATTCTAAAACCGACTTACGGCGAACCAATTCCCTAGCATGTCTGGCCGCTTCTGCTGCTTTAAATGCTTGAACAGCTTTCTCAATAATCGCATCCCCAACACCAAGATTAAACTCTAGATAATCTTTGAGAACTTCCCCGACTAGAGAATCCACAATTCCTCTGACCTCAGTATTGCCCAACTTGGTTTTAGTCTGTCCTTCAAATTCGGGTTCAGGTACTTTAACCGAAATCACTGCGGTCAAGCCTTCTCTAATATTTTCGCCCCCAAGATTTTTATCACTGTCTTTTAGTTTATTTCGCTTGCGGGCAAAATTGTTCATGGTACGGGTAAGGACGGTTTTTAATCCTTCTAAATGGGTACCACCATCAATTGTGCGGATATTGTTCGCAAAACCCAATAAGTTATCACTATAGGCATCAATACACCATTGCAAAGCAACTTCCACTGTGACGCCGTTTTTCTCTTCGGCAACGTAGAGAATATCTTCGTGTAATGCTTGCTTTTCCCTGGTCATGTAGGCCACATATTCTTTAATGCCGCCCTCATAACAATATAGTTCCTGACGGGGTTCGGCCTCACGATTGTCGGTAAAGGTGATTTTGACACCTGCATTTAGGTATGCTAATTCTTTCAGCCTACCGGCGAGAACGTTATATTCAAATTCAATTGTATCCGTAAAAATAGTCGCATCAGGGAAAAAATGGACTGAAGTTCCTGTTTGTGTGGGGTTATCTGCATTAGGCGAACTCTGGAGTACGCCCTGGGCTTTGCCCTTTTCGTAGCGTTGCAAATGAATATCCCCGTCTCGCCATACGGTCACTTCCACCCATTCTGACAAGGCATTTACCACCGAGACCCCAACACCATGCAAGCCTCCGGAAACTTTGTACCCGCTACCACTGCCACCAAATTTACCCCCAGCATGCAACACAGTCATTACTGTCTCTAATGCGGACTTCCCTGTTTTAGAGTGAATCCCAACTGGGATACCTCTCCCATCATCAGTAACTTTGATTGCACCTTCTGAGGTAATATCTATTTCTATATGAGTACAATGGCCAGCTAAGGCTTCATCGATAGAATTATCCACCACCTCATATACTAGATGATGCAGTCCTCTGGGGCCTGTTGACCCGATGTACATCCCTGGTCGTTTTCTTACTGCTTCTAGACCTTCTAGTACCTGAATTTGATCTGCATCATAGCTGCTAGTCATGTAATCTCTCCGAAAATGGCTTAGAGCGTTAGTTTTTCTTTATTTAGGAAAAAACACTCAGAAATTTTAGCACAAAAGCTTGTAAGGCGTTTTAAATGTTAACTGGTGACATGTTTCTTAATGAATGCAAGCCCTTTTTCAGTTAATAGCTAACAGCTAACATTTGTCCGTGGGTTTTGTGCAATACTATCTCATTGTCTTGAGAAGTGCCCAGAGAGATGCTCTTGGAGGATTTGTTAACCACCCAGTTCCAGCTTTGCTGACCGTGGTTTTGTTATAATTGAGACCCAAAAGACTCTTAAGACAGCATTAAAACTATGGCAGTGAGTACTACTAAGGAAATAAACAGTTCTATAGTGTTGCAACTGTCTCCTGTGGTTTCCCTGAGTGAAGATAGTTTATTTGATTTTTGTCAGCTCAATTCTCATCTTCGTATTGAACGTAGCTCCTCAGGAGAGCTCATCATTATGTCGCCAGCAGGTTCAGAAACAGGAAACCGTAACGCTAAACTAATGCAACAATTGTCCAATTGGAGCGACAAAGATGCAACAGGAATAGAATTTGATTCTTCTGCGGGCTTTATTCTACCTAATGGTTCTACAAGAAGCCCCGATGCGAGTTGGCTCAAATTAACAAAATGGAATGCTTTGTCTGATAGCCAAAAGGCTAAATTCGCACCTATTTGTCCAGATTTTGTGGTGGAAATTCGTTCCCCCAGCGATAATTTAAAGACGTTGCAGGATAAAATGAGTGAATATCTTGATAATGGTGCATCTTTGGGTTGGTTAATTGACCGCAAAAATCGTCAAGTGTATATTTATTGTCCAAATCAGGATGTGCAATGTTTAGATAATCCTGTAACAGTAAACGGTGATTCCTTATTAGCTGGCTTCAATTTAGATGTAACCAAAATTTGGTAGGAAAAGCCAGTTTTTCAAGTAAAATCATGCCGAGATCTATAATTAAATTATGAAAAGCAAATCCGCAGTCAGGCAAAGCCTGGCACTACGCGATCGCGATGAGAGAAACCAATAAAAATCTAATTCGCCTATCCCAAGGACAACTTAATCTTTTAGAAACCTGTCCTCCCAAATTCCAACAAATTTATTTAAATCAACTAAGCTCTTTACCCAATCCTGAAACAGAAGACAAGCAAACTTGGGGCAGTCGGTTTCATTTACTGATGCAACAGCGAGAATTAGGTTTACCGATTGATTCTTTGTTAGCGAAAGACCAGGAATTGGCTCAATCTTTTCAAGCCTTATTACAAGCCGCACCGCATATCTTAGATCAGACTGCTCATCAATGGCGAGAAGCAGAACATTCTCGTACTATCAATTTTAGTAATTATTTATTAACAGTAATTTATGATTTATTAGTTGCCGATGCTCATCAAGCACAAATCATTGATTGGAAAACTTATCTTAAGCCTCAAAGAAAGGATAAATTAGCTCAAAATTGGCAAACCCGATTGTATCTCTATACCCTGGTTGAGACTTCACAATACTTGCCAGAAGAGATTTCTATGACCTATTGGTTTGTCAAACTACCTACTAAACCTGAAAGCCATGTTTTTACTTATAATACTCAGCAACATCAACAAACCAGAGAAGATTTACATCACTTGTTGCATAATTTAGACATCTGGCTAGAAGAATCAATCGATTTTGTCCATAATCCCGATTGTGAAGATCAATGTCCTTATTCTCAAGAACTGCTGGCACAAAAAAATCTGTCACCTGTTTATTTGACAGTCGATTGAAAATTGGGGCAGCTAGGAGACGTGGGCGTAAATACAACATTCATGCAAAGTAGCGGTATTCTAGTCACTAGTGGACGTAGGCGTAAATAAGCTATCTATCAACGAGGAGCAAAAAGCTGATGTATCAAGACTTATTACTCATTACTTATTACTTATTACTTCCGCGCAGCGGCACTAGCGCTTGAGCCACAAATTCCATAAAGCCTTAAATGTTATTTCTAACGTATTTCATGGAAAGCTCATGTGTTTTTATGTATTTCATAAAAGTGCATTGTTAAATTACTTTAACAATACCATCCCATAGGTATATTTTTGAGATAGCATTTCAGTGTATTCACAGAGGCGTGGTCGTAGCATTGACGATAGGGGAAATGATCCCTTAAACATGCGTTTGTGGGACTCGTCATAGTATATTTTTTCGGAGAGTTAGTGCTTATATGAAAATATGCCAAGATTTCTGTCATTTATCGAATACCCTATAAAAGGTAGCTTTTTGAGGGTATTAATAAGATTTCTTACAAAATGCCCTAACCAGCCTATAATATAAGTCGGAAAAGCACGCCTTCTAAAGAAGTTTGTTTTTGAACTCTCCATTGGGAATTCGTGAGTATTTTTTAACAAAAAAGCTGAAAAACCCCAAATAATATAAAACTTCTTTTCATAATTTTTCTTTGATAACCAGCTCTTGAAGCGTCGGTACTTGCATCCAGTGATTTCTGGATATGGGTCGTTTTGTGTTGCCCATACTTAATGTTGACTTAAACTTCAAGTGTAGTTGGCTCATAAATACCTTGGTTCTCAGTGAACTGTTTTAAAACTTTTTAATTGGAAGACAAAGATGCCCAGTAATTTTTTATTGAGAGGGGTCAAACAAGATCCCGGAAAAATGGTTGCAATAGTCAACTATGATGATCGTCAGTCTGGTTTAAATCCTCAGAGCTCTTCCAACATCATCACCACTGATTCAGATTGGTCATCGTCCTTGCAAAATCTATTGGACCAACCTCCAGCAATGCTACCAAGGCAAATGATTCTCGGAGGAATGGCTTTTTTTCTAATCTTTGTTGCTTGGACTTGGTTTGGAGCAGTCGAAGAAGTAGGAAAAGCTCAAGGAAAACTGGTACCAAAAGGAGAAACTTATAAGGTTGAATCCGTTGAATTAGGGAAGATAAGTCACATAGCTGTTGAAGAGGGAGAAGAAGTCGCAGCCGGACAATTATTGGCTGAGCTGGATACCACATTTGCGGTCAAAGAAGTTGAAAGACTTGAACAAATACTTGCTGCCTCCAAAATCGAATTGAATCAAAAGCAAGCTCTGCTTGAGAGAGTTTACTTAGAAGTTCAAACCCATACAAGAATTTCCGCATCTGAGACTTTAGGACAACGCTTAGCAATTACTTCAGCTCAGAAAAAAGGTGAAGTACTTCGCCAACTGCTTGCCCAACAAGAATTGGAGATGGAGGCTTATCGGACAAGACAACAACTTCTAACCTCGGTACCAAAAATATCACAAGAACGTTTTGAGCAAGTTGAACTAGAACTAGAAGCTCATCAAGAACGATTAGCAAGACTTAAAGAATTGGAAGCCCAGGGAGGAGTGTCCAAAGAGTTTGTTTTTCAAGCCGAACAAGCTCAGCGCCAGACTCAGTTGCAACTAATAGAAAACAAAGTACAAGAAATTACTAATGTTAGTGAACAACTCTTTCAAGCTCAACAGTCATTGCGAGATCTCACCGAACAAAGGACTCAAAACCAGGGAGAATTGGTTTCCGCCCTCAAAGAGGTTGAACAACTTGAGGCTGACCTAACACAAAAACAAGCAGAAAGAAGCCGGATGAAGCTAGAAGCTGAACAAAAAATCCAGCAACTACAACTAGAAATAACCCAAATAGAAACTAAAATTTCTGAAACACAGAATCTATTGGCTAGTGCCCAAGCGAAGCTTCAGCAAAAGTCTTTGAGATCTCCAATCGATGGTGTTGTTTTATCCTTAAACGTTAAAAATTCGGGCAAAGTATTTAACCCTGGTGAGACGATAGCCGAAATTTCCCCCCCGGACTCTCCATTACTCCTCTCCGCGCTCATGCCTAACCAAGAATCAGGCTTTATCGAAATAGGAATGCCAGTTCAAGTAAAGCTAGATGCCTATTCCTATCAGGATTTTGGCACAATCCCCGGTAAGGTAGTCTCGATCTCTGCCGATGCCGAGTCCGATGAACAATTGGGCTCAGTCTATCGAGTGGAAGTGGAACTAGAGGAAGACCATATTGTAAAAGATTCCAAGTTAATCTACTTTAAGCCTGGTCAAACCGCCACGGCTAATATCGTTATGCGTCGTCGTCGTGTCTTAGATATTTTCTTAGACCCCATCAAGAAAATCCAAAAAGATGGGATTGATTTATAGAATTTTTGTCAATTTAAAATAATGTTTAATTAGGTGAATAATAATGGAGCGTAATTTATCAGCTTTCTCTGATTCAAAGCTTAACCGAGCCATGACTACTGAACAGTTTAATGAGATTGTTGAGGCTATAATCTCAGGTAAATATTCTTGGGCTTGTGTCTTAATTCTGAACTTTGCTGGATATAATCCTTTGCACTATATTCCTTACCGAACCTATAATCGATTGCTCAAAGATAATCGCGTTAATAGAAAATCTCAAGGGGTTGCTAATACTTCTAAAGTAGCAAACACAAATTCTAGGAAATCTCAGTCCAATAGAAACTCGTCTAGTCAGCTCAGGGATCTTAGTTACTTAGAGGAGCTTAAAGATTGCTCAGCTAAGGTGACAGGTAGTAATGGCTGGGGATGGTTATGGCCACAATCTTGGTCTGATTAGGATATGTAACTTATTTTTTTATGGAGTGATGTGGAGTGAGTCATTCAAATTCATCAGGGGGGTCATCATTACCGATCGCCCAAGAGCAGCCGTCAGTAATACCATGGCTAAGAGAACAAATCAAAATAGCTTCAGGACAAAATGAGATTATATCTGAATTAAGCCAGATATTTCAAATTGTTGACTTTCAATTAGGAGATCTCATTAGTAGCCCCTGGGATTTATCTGCCTCGCAAAATCAAGAGGATTTAAGTTCCCTGTTTTTATATCTAGTCTGCCAGGGAAAAGTGCGTCTTCTAAGTTTTAGTCCTTCTCGACAGAAGCCAGTATCGATTCAGTTGTTGAAGAATGGCGAGACTTTTGGCGGGGACTCCTATTATTGTCGAGCTAGCTTATCTTATCAGGCGATCGCAGCAAGTAAGGTTACAATTGCCAAAGTTTCTCTAAATAAACTTAAACCTTGGCTAGAGAAGTTTCCCGAACTGGAACAAAGCTGGAGTGTAGATGCTAAACATCGGCAATGTTTATTGTTTTTCAAAAGCTTAAGCTTGTTCTGTAATTTACCGACCCATAAATTACAGCAGTTCTGTGGACATTTAGCAGAAAAGACCATTGCTCCGGGAGAATATTTAGCCCAAGTAAATCCTCAAGCAGGTCGCTTTTGGCTGCGCCAAGGTGAGATTCAAAATCAAGCTTGCGAGCCGGGTTTAGCTTGGGGTTATCCAGAGCCGACAACCATTGGTTGGGTTTCTAAAACTGAATTATTGACCTATTATCTACCGCAAGCCAATTGGGAAGTTGCCAGGGCAATCTCACCTGTTCTGGCTAATCTCTTGGGAGCGAGTATTCAATCCCCACAGACTGGAGAAAGTAATAGCAACCTACTAGATACTAGTTCAACTTTCTCTCCACAGCCTGATGCGATCAACTCTCATCCGATGAAGGTTAGTCCGCCCTACCCTTCTCAAGTTTCGCTGCCAAACTCATCAGGGTACGTCGAGCAAGAGGTTGATTTTCCCAAGCCATTAAAGCGTAAATTCCAGTTATGGCAAAGCTATCCTTTTATCCAACAACAAAGTTCTTCTGACTGTGGGGTCGCTTGCCTGGCAATGATTAGTCAATATTGGGGTAAGCGATTCGGGATTAATTCTCTGCGAGAATTGATTGGTGTAGATCGTTCGGGGGCCTCTCTTAAAGGTTTAGCCAAAGGCGCAGAGAGTTTGGGTTATCAAGCTAGACCAGTGAGGGCAAGTTTAAGCAGATTAGTCGATCAAAAGAATCCCTGGATTGCCCATTGGGAAGGTAATCATTACATTGTTGTTTATTGGATCAAAGGCGATCAGGTTTTCATTGCCGATCCAGACAAGGGTAAATATCAATTGTCCCGTCAGGAATTTCTCGCGTCCTGGACAGGCTATGGTTTGTTGTTAGATCCAACAGAACGGTTATCTGAAATGCCCGAAGAGAAGCGTTCTCTGGGAAGATTTTTCAATTTACTAGTCTCGTACCGTTCTCTAGGCTTGCAAATCATTCTCGCTTCATTCTTGATTCAGATTTTCGGACTGGTTTTGCCCCTATTTACTCAAATCATTCTTGATCAGGTAGTAGTGAACAGAAGCCAGTCTACTCTAAATATCTTTGTGATTGGTGCTTTGATGTTTGGAATTGGAAAAATAGTTCTATCATCAGTGCGTGAATATTTGCTAAGTTATTTAGCCAATCGCTTAGATTTGACAATGATCAGCGGTTTCATCAAACATGCTCTGACCCTGCCTCTCAAGTTTTTTGAATCACGTCGTGTTGGGGATATCATTACGCGAGTTCAGGAAAACCAAAAGATTCAGAGATTTTTAATTGGGCAAGTGTTGTTATCTTGGCTCGATTTAGTTTCTGGGTTTGTTTATCTATGTCTGATGCTTTATTACAATTGGCAGCTTACTGTAATAATATTGGCAATTATTCCCCCAATTGTGATTTTGACCTTGGTCGCAACTCCTTTGTTGCGCAAAATATCCCGAGAGCGCTTTAACGCTGAAGCCGATCAAAACTCCTCGTTAGTGGAAATGATGACGGGGATTTCTACGGTTAAAACTGTAGCTGCCGAGCAAGATCTTCGCTGGCGCTGGGAAGATAATTTAACTCATCAACTAAATGTTCGATTTAAGGGACAAAAATTAGCAATTAACCTGGGGTTCCTGAGTGGTCTGATTAATTCTATCGGTAGTCTGGTCATCCTTTGGTATGGTGCGAACTTGATAATTCAAAATCAACTGACCATTGGACAGTTTGTTGCCTTTAATATGATGATGGGTCATGTAATCTCTCCTGTGACTACCTTAGTCGGCTTGTGGGACGAACTTCAGGAGGTTTTGATTTCTGTAGAGAGGCTCAATGATGTTTTTGATCAAAAATCTGAGGAGCCATCCCAAAGCTCGGCATTAGTGCTACCACGTTTGCAGGGAAATTTTGAGTTGGACAATGTTACTTTTCGTTATGATACTGAACAAGAACACAATGCTATCCAAAATATTTCTCTTAAAGTCAAGAGAGGGCAAACTATTGCCATTGTGGGGCGGAGTGGTTCTGGCAAAAGTACTTTAGTTAAGTTGCTTCAGGGTTTGTACTATCCCAGTAGTGGTCAACTATTAGTCGATGGTCATCAGCTTCAGCATCTATCTCTCCAGTCTTTGCGCTCTCAACTAGGAGTTGTGCCTCAAGATTGTTTCTTGTTTTCAGGAACTATCGCCGAAAATATTACCCTGCACCGACCTGGATTTACCCTAGAACAAGTTATTGAAACAGCTCAGCTGGCTGAGGCTCATCCTTTCATTCAAGCAATGCCCCTCGGCTATAAAACTAAAGTTGGGGAGCGAGGCTCTAATCTTTCTGGTGGTCAGCGACAACGCATTGCGATCGCGAGAGCTTTATTAGGGGAGCCGGCTGTGTTGATTTTAGACGAAGCAACTAGTTCTCTTGATACGGAGTCAGAACGTAGATTTCAAGAAAACCTCACTCGCCTTTCTCGGGAACGGACTACTTTTGTAATTGCCCATAGACTTTCGACAGTACGTAACGCCGACTGCATCATAGTCTTAGATAAAGGCAATTTGGTAGAAAAAGGGACTCATGAACAGCTGATAGCTCAGCAAGGACTTTACTATCATCTTGCTCAGCAACAGCTTGATCTTTAATTTTCTGGTGTTACCGAGATTCTCTTATCTTGACTATGAATTACGTAGTTAATCTCATTATCCAACCACTGTTGAAAAAACCGCAGAACTAATTCTTGAAAGATCTCAGGGGTTAATTCTGCTTGAATATATTCTTCAATTTTAAATAAATTAAAACCTTGTTCTGTTTGGATTGGACCCACAACTTGTCTGATTGGTAAAGGGTCTCTCAATATAGCGGCAGCAACTTCCGGCTGAAAATTTCTACGGTACATTTTACCCAAATAGCCACACCTATCTCTACGTTCTTGATCGATATCATAGAGATGGGCTGCTTCATAGAAACTGATTTCTTCTTCCTCAATTTGATAGAAGAGTTCTTGTGCAAGTTTTTGATAGGGAACAACAATCTGATAAATAACATATTGCTCAAAATCTAAGCGATTGCTGGCAAAATAAGATTCTACTTGTTTATCAAACAAGTCATGAAGTAATTTATCAGCTAATAGGCGATTTTTTAGGGCTATTTCCCACTCATCTGGGGTAAGCATATTCATCTGCAACCAAGCCAATGTATCAGAGACTTTCTCCAATCGCTTTTCACGACGAGTCTTTTCTGCCTCATTTTGAATGTCTTCTGGATTGACAGTGATATTTCTGGAGGCGGCAGCTTTTTGAATAATTTTTTGTCCCAAAATCTGATGGCATAAGTCTCGCAAACTCATACTTGACCTCAGAAAATCCTCTATTTCTGCTGAGTCTATTTGTATGTTGTGGAAATCTACCATGACTATAATTTTGTGTGAACATTTAATTATGAGACTGTATTCCATTTGTCATGAACATTAGAATACATTCATCTAACTGAACAAAATATCAGGCTCAGTCATTCTAAATAACAGTATATTTTTGTGGTACGACTATAGACAGTATACTTGTCACAGTATGACCCTTATTCGATAAGGGTCATATCTCATGAAAAAGCCAACTCGCAACAAAAGAAATAGCTAGATTGTAAAAAAGGAACTACTGAAAGAGTTAACGCCACCTCCTGAGGCGCCAAATGTTGAGCCATATGCACTACCAGAACCTCCATCAGAGCCACCAGAATTGACTCTAAACGCTTGAGAAGTGGCAGATCCCACAGCAAATCCATTACCTGTATATGCTCCACCGCCAAATGAAAATATACCCGCTATAGTAGGAGGTGGGGGCGGCGCAGGATGAGTTCCTCCTCTTATTGAACTGTCTTCAACAGTTTCAACATAGTTTAAAACTTTGATTAGCATAATTTTTGACTCCGTTTTTTTCAATAAACTAATAGTTACATCGAGACGACAAACAATGCCCGGATTCAAAATGGGAGTTTTAAGATAAAAATCCCAAATCACTATTGAACCTTCTCTCAATCTTGCTGAATATTAAAAAAATCCAGATCCAAAATTCAGAATAAAGTTCAGTTTGCAAGAGACAAATTGGCTTAGGCCAGAAATGTACCAGCTCCACCAAATGACACAGCTTGTCCATTAATAGAACCAGCGCCACCGATTACTGTTGCGCTAAAAAATCCAGCCCCATCCAAGGAGACGAAGGGCTCAAAAACCACACCCAACGTCACATCAAGTGCTACTCCTCCTTCTATCTTATTTAAATCAACTACATCAACAACATCCAAATGCTGCAAATCATTGATTTTGATACTATTTTTCATATGATTAAACTCCTTAATCATGCCAATAATGTACGGTAAGAAGCCACAGATATATCTAGATACAACGAAGTAGATACATATGTAGATATATACACGCGAGAATGTTGTATGACCTTGAAGACGAGTCATACAGACTAAAGAATGATTGAACCTCTCAGGATGTGCGAAAGACACAACAGAAACACTCGAACCACTTATGTTTCAGGGATTCTCTGCCATACCCTTGCGACTGATTTAACAAATCCAGCCTTTGAGCATATATTTCTTCCCCAAGCTGGAAATTCAAGCGGCCAAGGACCCTTCTCAAACTTAATGGATAAAACTTAGAAGGACCTTGCTGCCTGATGGAAAAAATCATTCCAACAATCTAGAACTGAGGGAAAGTAATACCAATACCAGCAGTTTGAACACCACCGCCAAAGAAGGACGCGGCGAAACCACCAGATGCTACAGTAGTAGTGTCGGTTCCGCCAAAGATACCAGTAGTGGTCGACGTACCAAAACCTGCACCTGCACCTACTCCAGGACCACCATAAACAACAGTTGTTCCATATTGGAAACCACCTGCGCCTTCAATAGAATTACCTTCAGCGATCTCAATGTGGTTTAACTCTTGAATAATCATAACTTTCAGCTCCAATTTAATTTGATAAAGTAATGAAGTACAACGTGAAAAAAAATATTCTGCTCTTCTCTTTCAGTTGTTAATTTAATAATAGATATTCTTGATTGCTAGTGGTTGCCAATTTGGCATTTTATTGAAAAATATCAGAATATTTTTTTGAGTTTACTTTGCTAACAATTTTCAAAAACATTTGTTGCCAATTTGGCATTTTATTGAAAAAGATCAGTATATTTTATCGAGAACGGAAACGGAGGGAACCTAGATAAAATCAAGAGCATTAATCTGTGCTGCCTCGGTCCTTCCTAAAATCGCCAAGACTTCATGGGTATTAGCATCAATGATTTCAGTATTTTTTCCACTTTGATTGACCGTAATGCCGCCAAAAGTCAGTCCGTCGGTTAGTTCTAGGAGATCAATTCCATCTTCATAATCGGCTATGACATCCCGCTCAGCAGTCTGCCCGGAAATAATAAACCGATCTTTCCCGGGACCTCCTGTCATTACATCATGACCCAAACCACCATCTAGTAGGTCATCACCAAGTCCGCCCCGTAGGATGTCATTCCCAATGCCTCCTTCTATCGTGTCGTTGCCACTTCCGCCATCTAGTAGGTCATCCCCTTCTTGGCCTAAGATCTTATCTGAACCGCCTAGTCCATAGGCAATATCGTCTCCAGCTCGGAGATTCATAAAATCTTCGGTTTCTCTACCTTTAAAACTATCCTCATTATTGCTGCCTAAAAAGGGCAAATTATTGATGTTATATTTTTGCCCATTACCAAAAATAAATCCTTCGAATTCATTGGTTCTCAAGAGTTGATCATCTAAAGTAAAATAAGCATTTCGTCCCACAATATTGATTGAATCTAGGTCAGTTTCGTTTTCGATGCCCAGACCAAGTGAGTCTAAACCATTACCGCCAAATAGTGAAGCTGAACCAAAACCTTCAACATAGTCATTTCCATTTCCCATCGCAATCTGAACATTGCCACCTAATTGACCAGCAAAGACCCCATCATCTCCATTTCCCATAAAAATCGTGCCGCCTACGATGCCGAAAGGCGTGATTCCATTGGCCGCCTGAACGGAGATTATATCGTTGCCAGAAGCCATATTAATATGGCCTCCAGAGTTTTGAATCGCCAAATTTTCACTAGAAACAATGATCCTATCGTCGTGACTTCCTGTATTAATATAGCCTCTAGTATTATCAATACCAATAGTACGACTATTAACATTGATAGTATCTTTGTCAGCTCCAGTATCAATGTATCCTTCTGTGTTATTAATCGCGATCGATATTCCATTAGCCTGCAAAAAGACTTCGGCAACTGCTAGAGCTAAAACTTGGTTTTCCTCAGGTGCTGTCTCCACTATTTCCAGTGCATTGGCAAAGGATAGTCCTAGGGCAAAACTAAATGTATCAGCCGTGCTCTTAATAGTGTCACTGCCCAGACCAGTCGTCATGGCGCCTTGTTGGTTATTGATACCTGTGGCGGTTATGGTGGCATTGGTTAAGTTGAGTGCTACAGCTTGGGCAAAAGCTTGTAAACCCTCGGACATCGGCAAAGTTGCGATCGCCTCAATAATAGCTGAGGCATCGGCAGTAGCGATCGCAGTAGCGGTCAAATTGCCAAAAAGAACGCTCCCAATCGTATCATTGCCGCTATTCGTATTAATTGCCCCGCCAGTATTATCAATCCCATCGGCAATAGCCTGAAAATCAATAGTGGCAAAAACCTGGGAAATGGAACCCGCACTGAAGTTTGAAGCAACGGCTATGGCTTCGGCCACGACTTCAACTGTGGTGGATAAATTAGCTATTGCCAAACCTTGGAATAAATCACTTCCTTCGTTTAAGTTGATGATTCCCCTATTTTTTAGGCCATAACCGCCAATACTTGCTTGCTCAGTTACAGTATCTATGTTGATAGAACTCATTAAAGAATCTCGCCCTTCGGTTTCAACTTGAGAAATTGCTTGGAAACCAAAATCACCAGTTATCAATGCATTACTAATTATTTGATCATCACCTTTTAAGGCGTTTACTACTGAAAATAAGGGATTGAAAATCGCAGTATCTGGAGTAACTATGTCAGATTCGTCAGTGAAGAGAAATGTACTGAGGTCAAATGAAGGTTCCATAAGATATTCTCCTGTGAAATTTGTCAGGGTTAATGCATCAAAGTTTGGAGACAACTTATTTTGCCCAAAAGTATCAACAAAATCACTAAAAAATTACTTAAATCAAAATATAATTCTTTTAAACCTAAAACCTAAAACCTAAAACCTAACACCACTCTTGACGAGAAAATCACCTACCAAGTTGTGTAAACTAAGATTTCTGGGGGTGAAAAAATTTGTGAATCTCTTCTGCTAAACTTTTACCAATGCCTGAAACTTCAGTTAACTGTTGAGGGGAAGCCTCACGAATATAGTCAATAGAATGGAAATGAGCCAACAATTGTTTTTGTCGCGCGAACCCCAATCCAGGAATTTCTTCTAGACGACTCCTTCTACTATTTTTCAATCTTTGTTGCCGATGGAAACTTACGGCAAAACGATGGGCTTCATCCCGAACTCTTCTTAATAGTTGGACTCCTGGTTGTTCTGCCTCAGTATCTAGAGATTTTGACTCGCCTGGCAAAAATATTTCTTCTCTTTTTTTCGCCAGACTTACAACTTTTACGATATCTAATAAATTCATTTCTTGTAAAACTTTTACTACCGCAGACAGTTGTCCTTTTCCCCCATCAATCATGACTAAATCGGGAAAATCATGATCTTTTAAGGGTAAAACTATATTTTTATTATTGGCGCAGGTTACATATTTTTTAAACCTGCGTTGGATAACTTCTGCCATACTGGCAAAATCATCGGAATGACCAATGGTCACTGTCGGATTTTTAATTTTATAGTGGCGATAATGTTGGTTGGCGGCAACCCCATCAATAAAAACAACTTGGGAGGCCACAGCATTAGAACCTTGAATATGGGAAATATCATACCCTTCGATGCGTTTGGGAATTTCCGGTAAATCGAGAATTGCGGCTAGATCTTGTAGAGCTTGATTATTGCGATCGCTGAACCTTTGGGTTCTAGCTAATTCATATTTGGCATTTTTCTCCACCATTTCAATCAATTCAGCTTTGATTTGTCTTTGGGGAACTACTAAAGTTACTTTCTTGCCTTTTTGTTGGGTTAACCATTGGGTGAGGATTTCCTCTTCTGGCAATTGATGTTGCACAATTATCTCGGTGGGGATTTCTACCGCGTCTGCTTTTTGATAATGGGATTCGAGAACCTTCTGTAAAATATCCCCTGGGGTTCCTGATTGGGCATCGGCAAAGAAACCGAGTCTACCCACTAATTTCCCGGCGCGAATTTGAAATAACTGAATACAACAATGTTGTTCGTCAGCCGCTAATGCGATCGCATCACGGGAGATCGTATCGTCCGGCAGGGAAACTTTTTGATCGGCATTTAATTGATACAGTGCTTGAATGCGATCGCGTATTTGAGCTGCTTTCTCAAAATCCAACTCTTCAGAAGCTTTGAGCATTTGGGTTTGCAATGTCTTGACCAGCTCATCTGTGCGTCCTTGAAATACCATCGCAACTTTTTGCATAGTTTGGTGATACTCTTCCGGTGTAATTAGATTTTGGCAGACTCCTGGGCATTTTCCCATGTCGTAGTTGAGACAGGGACGGTTCTTAAATAATGGTTGGCGGCGTTGCCGCAAGGGAAAAGCGCGTTTAATAATATGCAGAGTGTAGCGCAACAAACGAGTGTCGACATAGGGACCATAATAGCGATCTTTGGCCTTGGTGAGTTTTCTTTTGCGAGTGATATAGATGCGGGGATAATCCTCTGACCAAGTTATGCAGACATAGGGATATTTTTTATCATCTTTTAACAGCACATTGTAATAGGGTTGATGCTGTTTAATGAGATTGGCTTCTAAGGCTAGAGCTTCGGCTTCGGTGTCGGTAACGATAAATTCGATTTCTCTAACTTGGCGCACCATCATGGCAATGCGATCGCTGAGTCGTTGGGAATCGCGAAAATAGGATCTAACACGCGATCGCAATTTCTTCGATTTGCCGATATAAAGAATATCATCGTTATTCCCGCGCATGAAATATACTCCAGGTTCGGCGGGGATTTCTTTGAGACGATTTTCTAGTTTTTCTGGTTCTCTCAGTAATGTTGCCATGATTTAGAAGCTAACTATGAATTCTGGGTTCATGATGCAAAGTCGCAAGAATTTCACTTTCTATAGTAGATAATTCTGCTAAACGACGGTCTACCAAATCGCGATCGCAGTAATGTGTTGCTAGCAACCAATAAATTCCATAATGGCGTGCTTCTGAGGCCATTAACCCACGATAAAAGGCTGCCAGTTCTGGCTCTGGACAATGTTCGCCAATTAAACCCAATCTTTCATGGGAGCGCGCTTCAATGAGAGCTGAAATCAGTAGTGAATCCAACAAACGTTCTGGCTCTTGATGGCGAATTTGAGCTTTGAGCTTAGCGCCATAGGGGGGAGAGTTTAGAGGTGCCAAGGGAATGCCTTTTTTTTCTAGCCATTGATTCACTTGGTCGAAATGTTCTAGCTCTTCCTTTGCGATCGCTGTTAGCTGACGAACTAATTTAGTATAGGAAGGATAGCGAAACATCATATTAATCGCTACTCCCGCTGCCTTGCGCTCACAATGGGAATGATCTAGTAAAACTATATCGAGATTTTCTAAAGCTTGGTTAATCCAGCGATCGCTAGTAGGCTGTTGAATAATTTTAATCGTAGTTGTCATAGATAAAGGCACGATGAACTTTCCCCCAAACTTAATAACCTAAGCCTATAATAATAGGATGCGGCATGTCAGGAAAAAGGAACCAACCAAGAGGAAAATCCCGATTACTTAACTAATTATTAGTTTTTATCACTTATTACTTATTACTCATTACTTATTACTTACTTAGTTAATTATTTACCGAATTTATGGCTAATCAACGCAGAATTGTCATCGGAGACGTTCATGGGCATTATGAAACTCTTATTGCTTTACTAGAATCAGTTGCACCTAATAGTGATGACCAAGTCTATTTTCTTGGGGACTTAATAGATCGAGGGCCTAAAAGCGCTGAAGTCGTAGACTTTGTGATGAAGCATAAATATCAATGTCTCCGTGGTAATCATGAGGAAATGTTGTTAGAGGTAGTTGGGCAAGGTAAAGTTACGGTGCAACTTTATCAGGGTTGGCTTCATAGTGGAGGTTATGCAACTGTTACTAGTTATGACAGCAAAATCCCCCAAGAGCATATTGATTGGATGAGAGAATTGCCTTTATACCTCGACCTAGGAGATGTGTGGTTGGTTCATGCGGGTCTTTCTCCCCATATACCCTTGGAACAACAGACCTCCGAACAATTTTGTTGGATTAGAGAAGATTTTCATGCCATTCCCCAGCCTTATTTCTCGGATAAATTAGTCATTACAGGTCATACTATTACCTTTACTTTCCCAGGAGTTCAACCAGGACAATTGGCAGCAGGCAATGGATGGCTAGATATTGAAACTGGGGCATATCACCAGAATAGTGGTTGGCTAACCGCATTAGATATTGACAATCAAAAGGTTTACCAAGCTAATACTCAAGACCGCCGCCTACGCATCATGCCCTTGACAAGAGCAATGGTTAAAGTTGATATCTCTAGTGTTCGCGATCGCAGAATGATTAGAAGGGCTTAGTTTTTCAGTCTCCTCAATCAGACTAATTTAGACTTATTTCCTAACTTCCCTAACACATACCACACCATAAGGTGATAATCTATAAGTTGGCAAATTTTAGATTAAATTAAGATTTACTCTGCCATATTAAAATATCTAAACCACCAAGTAGAAGCAAAGCATGGTAGCCACAACAGATAAAACAAACGTAGGTAAAATTACTCAAGTTATCGGTCCCGTTATCGATGCTGAATTCCCAAGTGGGAAAATGCCCCGTATTTATAATGCCTTAAAAGTAGAAGGTAAAAACTCATCAGGCCAGGATGTTGCTGTAACTTGTGAAGTACAACAGCTACTAGGAGACAATCAGGTTCGTGCAGTTGCAATGAGCGGAACTGATGGAATCGTCCGCGGCATGGAAGTTGTTGACACAGGAGCTCCCATTAGTGTTCCTGTTGGGAAAGCTACTTTAGGTAGAATCTTCAATGTCCTTGGTGAAACTGTTGATAACAAAGGTCCAGTTAACACTGATGAAACTTTTCCCATTCACAGACCTGCACCTCAATTAGTAGATTTAGAAACTAAGCCTAAAGTATTTGAAACTGGTATCAAAGTTGTAGACTTGCTTACTCCCTATCGTCAAGGTGGGAAGATTGGTCTCTTCGGTGGTGCTGGAGTTGGTAAAACCGTTATTATGATGGAACTTATCAACAACATCGCGATCCAACACGGTGGTGTATCCGTATTTGGTGGTGTGGGCGAACGTACTCGTGAAGGAAATGACCTTTACAACGAGATGATCGAGTCCAACGTTATCAATGCAGATAAACCCGAAGAATCTAAAATCGCTCTTGTGTATGGTCAGATGAACGAGCCACCTGGAGCTAGAATGCGCGTCGGACTATCTGCTTTGACTATGGCAGAATATTTCCGTGATGTGAACAAACAAGACGTATTACTATTTATTGATAATATCTTCCGTTTTGTCCAAGCTGGTTCTGAGGTATCGGCACTTCTTGGTCGTATGCCTTCTGCGGTGGGATATCAGCCCACACTTGGTACTGACGTGGGAGATTTACAAGAACGCATTACTTCTACAAAAGAAGGTTCTATTACTTCTATTCAAGCAGTATATGTACCTGCGGATGACTTAACTGACCCGGCACCAGCAACTACTTTTGCTCACTTAGACGGAACCACTGTACTTTCTCGTGGTTTGGCTTCTAAAGGTATTTACCCTGCGGTAGATCCTCTAGATTCTACTAGTACTATGTTGCAACCCGACATTGTAGGAGAAGAGCATTACGATACTGCTCGTGCTGTGCAGTCTACTTTACAGCGTTATAAAGAGTTGCAAGATATTATTGCCATCTTGGGTCTAGACGAACTTTCTGAGGATGATCGTCTAGTTGTAGATCGTGCTCGTAAGATTGAGCGTTTCTTGTCTCAACCTTTCTTCGTTGCAGAAGTATTCACTGGTGCGCCTGGTAAATATGTCAGCTTGGAAGAAACTATTAAAGGATTCAAAATGATCCTTGGCGGTGAATTGGATGATTTACCTGAACAAGCTTTCTATCTTGTAGGTGATATTGCAGAAGCTAAAGCTAAAGCTGAAAAACTTAAAGCAGCAGCTTAAACAGTGATCAGTGGTCAGTGATCAGTGATCAGTTACTAGTTGTTTAGTAGGTATCTAAATAAAAAAGATAATGAAGTTTGTTTCAAGCTCTGATAACTAATGACTGATGACTGTTAACTGATGACTGTTAACTGCTTGCCCTCGAATGGGGGTTAACTGATAACTGATAACTGTTAACTGATTAAAATGTCATTAAATTTAAAAGTAATTACTCCCGATAGTATTGTTTGGGAAGATCAGGTAGAAGAGGTTATTCTACCAAGTACCACAGGGCAATTGGGTATTCTCTCTAATCATGCACCTTTGATTACAGCTTTGGAGATTGGGGTAATGCGAGTCCGTCCTGGAAAGGACTGGAAAGCAATCTCTCTTATGGGAGGTTTTGCCGAGGTTGAAAATAATGTAATCAAGGTTTTGGTTAATGGTGCAGAGGTCGGAGAAAATATCGATCTTGAATCAGCTCGTGCTGAGTTTCAATCCGCTAAGGATAATGTTGATGCCGCAGAACAATCTAGTGACCCTCTAGAAAAAAACAGAGCTACTCAAGCTTTCAAAAAAGCTCGGGCGCGTTTTCAGGCTGCTGGCGGAATGGTTTCTGCTTAGTCTTTTTGCTAATTTAGCAATTTATAATACTAACCATCATCAAAGAGAATTAATATTCTATTCTCTTCGATGGTGGTTTGTTGTTTTTGGGAAAGAAAATATCCATACAAAGACCACAGAGAAATACAGCAGCGGTTAGAAGCCTTGAAAATCGTCAAATTACCGATAATTGCTGAAATAGATTTTGATTAAAAGCAGCTAAGGATGCTTGAACGAGGTGTTAAGGCTGGATAAAAATCAGCAATTCCAAATTCGAAAGTAACAGGGGATACAGAACTAGGCTTACGGTAGCGCAGCAAGATAGAAAAAAGTCAGAAATCAAGAGTGAGCTAATTTATGGAAGTCAAAGCGCTTAGTTTCACAGTGCTTTTAGGATATATAGAGACAGTCATCGAG
>NZ_ALVZ01000151.1 GCF_000332055.1 Xenococcus sp. PCC 7305
AGGGATGAGGGATGAGGGATGAGGGATGAGGGATGAGGAAGAAGAAATAGCCATAAAGGGATTTATTGCTCATTACCTAGTCTTATCTAGGCGGAACTTAAATCTTATGTTAGCGTCAATTATGTTAATGTCACTTTGAGAAAGTTTTCGGCAAGTCCCAATGTTATATTAGTTAATAACAATAATGAATCAAGAATTCTTAATAAGTAAAATCGGAAAATATACCTCTGTTTTATCCGTTGCCTCTGCAATTACTTTAAGCTTCAGTAGTTTTGCGATCGCGGCTGATCCTTTCCGAGTTGATAATGCCCGAGACATTGGAGAACATACAGAAGAAGCATTCAATACTCTGTTTGTGCTCGGAGATTATTTTGGCAGTTTAGAACCTTTAAAAATTGCCGAGGTTGAAGAGCCAAATGAACCTCTTGCCTATACTTTAAGAGCCTCTCTAGCCTTTACCGAAGAAGATTGGGAAACTCTGAATACCTATGCCCAAAAAACCCTAGAAGTTGCAGAGAAGCTAGAAAAAACTGACCCTTTGCGAGGCAATCTTTATTTGGCTGTGGGACATTTTTTAGACGGAGCCTATATTTATGAAAAAGACGGCCCTCTAGGCGCAATTCAAAAATTACAACTGGTTTTTAAATATTTTGACGCTGCCGAAGTGGCTGACCCTAATGATCCCGAATTGAATTTGATCAAGGGTTATATGGATTTGCTATTAGCGGTAAATCTTCCTTTTTCCAGTCCAGAACAAGCGATAACCAGATTCAAAACCTATGCGGCTCCCAATTATTTAGTCAATCGAGGAATCGCCGTTGCCTATCGAGATTTGGAAAACTATGAAACCGCCTTAAAATTTGCGGATAAGGCTCTAGAAATTGCACCTGATAATCCAGAGCATTATTATCTTAAAGGTCAAATTTTAAAAAATATGGGCAAACAACAAAATAGTATCCCCATACTAGAAAGAGCCTTAGATTATTTTTCAAGAGCAATTAAGCAAGAATCACAATTACCAAAATTTATCGTCAAGCCCTTAAAAAGGGAATTAAACCAAACCAATAAAAGAATTGCCAAAATTAAAGCAGAAACCGCCAACAAATAAATGCTTTAGTCACTTTAGCCTAAACTAATCATATAAAGACAAAACATCCTCTTCTTGAAGAGGGCAAGAGTATAGGTATCCCTGTCCGTATTCGCAGCCTAAACTGAGCAAAATATCTTGTTGCGTTTTGGTTTCAATTCCTTCTGCGATCGCACTTAAGCCCAAACTATGAACTAAATTAATAATTGCCTTGAGAATATCGTAATTTTTATGATCAATATGAGGACTAATAAAAGAACGATCTATTTTGACAGTGTCCACAGGAAGATAACGCAGATAACTCAGGGAAGAATAACCCGTCCCAAAATCATCAATACATAAAGAAATACCTCGTTCCTTTAACTTTTCCAGCACTTTAAATACCATGGGTGTATTATGCATCAAAGTGCTCTCAGTTATCTCCAATTTAAGATTTGTTCCTGAAATTTTTAATGATTGCATTATCTGATCTATTTGAAACAATAAATCAGGATGCGATAACTGAATTCCCGACAAATTAATACTCATAATTAAAGAAAGACCTCGATTTGCCAACTGGGAAAGCCAAGACACTAGCTTGGAACAAGCTTCAGCTAAAACCCATTGACCAAGAGGCAATATTAATCCAGTCTCTTCTGATAAGGAAATTATTTTCTCTGGGGAAATATTGCCAAAATAATCATGGTTCCATCTAACCAAAGCTTCTACACATTCGATATTTCCTGTTACTAAAGAAACAATTGGTTGATAATTGAGATGTAATTTTTTATTATTAATTGCCTGCTGCAAGTCATTTTCCAATTGTAGTTTTTCCAAAGCTTGGGTATGCATTTGGGGATTGTAAAAAACCCTACTATTGGTAAAATTATTTTTAACCGAATGCATTGCAGTATCAGCGGCCTGCAACATAGTTTCAGGTTTTTCATAATCAATTGTATTAACGGCAATCCCAATATTAAAAGTAGAAAATATAGTTGTTTCTTGAAGCGGAAACTGAACTGTGAGATGAATATTAATATCTTCTGCTTTCTTTAAAGCATGGCTCGGATTGTCCAAATTGGTTAGTAGAATTGCAAATTCGTTGGTCCCAGTGCAAGCCACAACATCTTGATTACTCAGGAATTTTTCCAGACGTTTTGCGATCGCAATAAGAAGTTGTTCCCCTAGATCATGACCAAGACTATATTTAATGACATCAAAACGATCAATACTAATAACCAAAACAGCAAAACATTCTTGATGAGCTGCAATTTCTTCCTGACTTTGAGCCAATTGTCGAGATAAATGCTCCAAAAACAGAGTTCTGTTGGGCAAACCTGTCAATAAATCATAATAAGCCAAATATCTGAGTCTTTCCTGGGCCTTGCGATATTCTGTACGCAGAACTGCCTCTCGTAACGCTCTCTCTACTGCTGGGACTAAACGAGCTAGTTGACCCTTAAAGATATAATCATGAACTCCGGCCTTCATTGCTTCGACCGCAATATCCTCGCCAGTCTTGCCAGATACTATGATAAATGGTAAATCAAGTTGATATTCTTTGAATAACTGTAAAGCAGTAATAGCGTCAAACTGATTGAGATAATAATCGGCCAAAATAACATCCCAAACAATGTCACTATTGAGAGCCTTTTCTATCGCACCCCGACTATCCACTCTTTGGTAAATTGTCGGATAACCATTTTGTTCTAATTCGGTAACCAATGATTCTGCATCATCTTGAGAATCCTCTAAAATAAGCACATGCAGAAACCTACCCATAGGGGACTCCAGATATAAATAATAGCGATATTATTGACGAGCAGGTGAATGCTGATTCTGTCCCCGTAAATGAGGACTCCTTGACAAATTATTAACTAATATCCATTCTCTTTGTATTTTTGTTACATTTTTTTGCAACCTAGACTCATTAGCAAATTCTTTCTAATCCCATACCCAGAAATCTCCATTTCTTAGCCAGACTCTCATCTTAGTTGGGAATTGGCAGTCAAGACCACTAGCCAAAAGTTAAGTTTTGCGAAGAAAATCAACTAAAAATATTGTGTTATCGTCGGAAGCAAACTTTATTTAACATTCTACGAATAGTTGTAACAGTTATAATCTTTAGGTAATTAATCAGAGTTACTAAATCGGTTGTGCCTGATTTATAACAATCAAATTTCCGACAATGAATCCTGGAATGATTAAATTTTTAGAATCCCTGGCATTGCTGGGGGGCGCTGTTTTCATTATATATGCAATGACTTATTGGGCATTGGCATATTGGTTCCGCCAACTTTCGAGTGATATCTGGCTCAGTACACTTAGAGTGCTGCGCAAGCCTCTTATACTAATCGTTTTTTTCTTGGGGATTGCGAGATTACTACAGGAAATTGAGCCAGAAAGTATAGATGTTTGGGTTCAAAAATTATGTACGGCCGCTGCCGTGATTATCGCAACCTATACAGTAGGACAACTTTTCAAGCAGGTCATTATTTACTACTTAAAAATCTATGCGGAAAAGTCTGAAGCGAGATGGGATGATGTCTTTATCCCGATTGTGGAAACTTTAGCTCCTATCCTAATCTGGGTTATTGGTGGCTCCATTTTCTTTCAGACATTGGGTTTTAATGTCGCTGGATTATGGGTTGCGATTGGCGGTGCTAGTTTTATTTTGGGTTTCGCCTTCAAAGATGTTTTAGCCAATTTCCTAAGCGGATTAGTATTGCTAGTGGACACTCCTTTTCAGTTTGGGGATGTGGTTTCTCTGCCGCCTAAAGGAGATCGCGCAATTATCAGAAAAATCGGATTGAGGGTCACTCACCTTTATGTTATTAGCGAACATAGTGATATGTATCTGCCCAACGCAGTTTTTGAAAAACAACCGATTGTTAATCTAACTCGTCCGACACCTCATTACTATGATTCGCTCAAAATACTCACTCCAGCTGCTGCAGATCCCGCAAAGGTAATGCAAGTCCTAGAAAATGTGGTTTTGGCTCATCCAGATACCATGGGTCCCATTGAAAGAAAACTAGAGGTTTTAGAAAGATATTACGGTTTTTCTTCTCCGGGAATTAGGCAGGAAGAGAAAAGAAAGACTGGGTTGCAAAGACTTTCGGCAGAAAAAGAAGTAAATTATAAGCTACAAGAAATTGAACGAGCTTTTGACGATTTATCGGAAAAGATCGATGAGTTTGAAGATGCTGGGTTGGATGAAACTGAAATCAAAATTATCCGTAGTGATTTTATCGATATCTGTCAGATCATAGGTTTAGTGGCTAAATCTGAAAAAAAAGGATTTAGAGGCAAAAAATGGGTTCTTGAAGAAGCTGATCCTACTCAATTCGGGGGCGACCATTTAATTGGCAAAGTGCGTGCTTGGTACGGATATTGGTTAAAAGATCCTGATTTACTAAGAGAAGATCAAGTAATCCTGCCTGATGAATGGGAGCAGAAAATCAATGTACTGAAGATAAAGTGCAATAAGTTGCTAGGCAGATTTACCAGTATCTCCGCTGATGAAACTAGATTAGATGATGACTTGCAAGCTTCTATCCTCTGGCTTCATGATAGTTTTAAGCGTTCCCAAACAGAATGGCAATATCCCAAGATTTGGGTAGACGAAATTAAGATTATGGGTGGGCCACTTTTAGACCCATCAAAATCGTTCATCATTAGGTTTTTTGTGGATGATATGAAGCTCGAACATTGTGAAAGGGGGAATCGAGTCAAGGATGAATTGTATCGTGAAATTATGTGGCACCTCAGGAAATCTTACCTTTCCCAGTAGGGACGCTTTAAATAGTTATCACAAATCGAATACTTAAAAGTTTTAATGCTTCCTATAAATCTTAAAAATTATGGGAAGCTTTTTTATGTGCTTTCAATTATCCTTTAGCATCATTAATACTATCAATATCCTTAACCTCTAATTAACCTTCAAGCCCTAGCCTCTAAAACCTCAAACCTAGAACCTAAAACCTAATTGAATGTCTGTTTCTCAAAATTTCTCTTGGCGCAAGCGTCTGCAATATAAATTTGATAACTTTATGTCCCAGGGGGGACTAGCAGTTTTTCTGGCATTATTATCGGCTTTTTTTGCAGCATTTGTTCTCATGCTGATAATCCGTTATGGTGCAGAGTTAGTTTTCCCTAATTATTCTAGTGAATATTATGATTTGCCCTGGGAAGTGCTGATCCAACTAATAGGATTAAGATCTACAGAAGAAGACGCTAATTTTATCGTTAAAATTGTTACAGTGGTGACAATTTTTATTGGTCTGATATTTTTCTCCAGTTTGGTTGCTTTTATCACAGAAGAATTTGAATCTAAGCTTGCGGCATTGCGTAAGGGCAAAAGTATTGTTGTCGAGAAAAATCATACTTTGATTTTGGGATTTAATAGTCGTATTATTGATATTATTAAAGAGTTAATTATTGCTAATGAATCAGAAGATGATGCCGTAATTGTCATATTATCGGACAAAGATAAGGAAGAAATGGATGATTTTCTGCGAGATAATTTAGTCAATACTAAAACAACTAGACTCGTGACTCGTACTGGAAGAATTTCCAATATTTCTAATCTAAAAAAGGTTGGCATTCAAAGTGCTAAAACAGTAATAATTTTGAACGAGGCTAAAAGTTTAGATTCGGAAGAATTTAAGATTTCATCTGACTCAAAAATCATTAAATCATTGCTAGCTATTGTTGCCACAAAAGCTCAGAATAAAGAAGCTTATATTCCTTCTGTGGTTGTCGAGATTCATTCTCTACAATATCGTAAACTAGCAGAAGCGATCGCGCCTGGTTCGGTGACAACCTTAAATGAATCAGATGTCTTAGCAAGAATTCTCGTCCAAACTTCTCGTAATAATGGTTTGTCTGCCGTTTACTTAAATCTTGTAGGGTTTGAAGGAAATGAATTTTATTTTTACCGCCCGGATACTGGCTGGCATAATTTAACTTTTGGTCAACTACCTTTCCATTTTCCAGAATGTACTCCTTTAGGAATCAGAAGTTCAGCTGGCAATCTTACTTTAAATCCAGATATTAATTATCGGCTACAAGATAATGATGACATTGTGATCCTCGCCGAAGATGATTCGACGATTAATTTTACAATCAAACCAATAGTCTCAGTTTCTCAGAAAAATTTTCGTCGGCAAGAACAAGTAAAATTTGTCCGACCCCAAGAGAATCACCTTATTATTGGTTGGAATAATAAAACTGCTCTAGCTTTACAAGAATATGCCTTCTATCTCACAGAAGATTCCCAACTAACATTGATGACGAATCAGCTTGATGAAGATATTAAGCAACAATTCCAAGAGATTACTAATGCCTATCCCAAAATTAATTTCCAGTTATTAGAGATTGACCTTATTTCCTTATCTCAACTTAAAGAACTTGATCTACACAAATACAATAGCATTTCGATTATGGCACTGCGGGGGAGAAGCGCAGAAGAAACTGATGCCAAAACCTTGACTCTTTTGCTGGGGATTCAGCAAGTTCTGCGAGAACATCGTAGCTTAAATACTCAGGGTGTAAAAACTCAATTAATTGCCGAAATAATTGACTCTCAAGATACGGAGTTGGTTGTTCAGGCTGGGGTAAAAGACTTTTTATTATCCAATCAATTTGTCTCCAAAATTTTGGCTCAAGTATCCCAAGAGCCTGAGACCATGGATATTTATAACGATTTATTTCGTGCTGAAGGTAGTGAATTGTATCTCAAGCCTGTCTCTCTTTATTTCTTGCCTGAACAATTGAGTAAGGTGAGTTTTGGTGATTGTGTTTTGGCCGCTCAATCTCGTGGTGAATTATGTATGGGACTGAGGATTGTCTCAGAAACAACGAATAAGGAAAAAATGTTTGGTATCCGTTTGATTCCTCATATAAATACCGAATTCGAGCTTGCAGCCGATGATAAACTTATTGTCTTAGCAGAAGACGAACAATAATCAGTTATCAGTTACCAGTAGATTTATGAGAGTGACTTCAGAGCTCCGAGGGCAAGTGACGCAACTGCGATCGCAGTTGCAAAAAGCAGGATATGCTTATTATGTGCTGGATAATCCTATTATGGAAGATGCAGTATACGATCGCTTATATCGCCAACTTCAGGAGTTAGAAAGCCAATATCCTGGATTAATCACTTCTGACAGCCCGACTCAGCGAGTAGGGGAAGAGCCTGCAGCTCAATTTAATTCGGTAAAACATAATATTGCTCTTTATAGCCTGGAAAATGCGTTTAATCAGTCGGAGTTGAGCAAATGGGAGCAAAAATGGCGACGACAATTAGAAGAAGATATTGTTGAGTTTGAATATGTTTGTGAGCTAAAAATCGATGGCTCTGCGATCGCGTTAACCTATGAAAATGGTATTTTGACTCGTGGGGTTACCCGTGGTGATGGCATCACCGGCGAGGATATCACTCAGAATATACGCACGATTAAAACAATTCCCCTTAAGCTGAATATAGAAGATCCACCCCCAATAGTCGAAGTTAGAGGAGAAGCCTTTTTACCTCTCGATGTTTTTTCCATGATTAATCAAGAAAGATCAAAAACTGGAGAAAATCTATTTGCTAATCCTCGTAATGCGGCGGCGGGTACTCTGCGGCAATTGGATGCTCGAATAGTTGCTAAGCGCAAATTAAACTTTTTTGGTTATACCCTACATTTGCCAGAAGAGCGTCTCGATAATCAATGGGATTCTCTAGAATTACTGCAAAAAATGGGTTTCTTGGTCAATCCTCACCGCAAACTATGTCAGTCTCTAGAAGAGGTTGCACAATATTTTACCGACTGGGATGGCAAAAGACATGATTTGCCCTATATGACAGATGGGGTTGTTGTTAAGTTAAATAACTATGCTCTTCAAAAACAGTTAGGATTTACTCAAAAATTTCCTCGGTGGGCGATCGCACTTAAATATCCTGCCGAAGAAGTGCCCACAATTGTCAAAGATATTATTGTCAATGTGGGTAGGACTGGTGCTGTCACCCCGATGGCAATTATGGAGCCAGTGCAATTAGCGGGGACCACAGTCCAAAGAGCTACCCTGCATAACAGCGATCGCGTAGCCCAATTAGATATTCGTGTCGGCGATACCGTAGTTATACGTAAAGCAGGAGAGATCATTCCCGAAGTTCTCAGGGTAATCACGGATTTGCGGCCAGCTCAAACAGTGGCTTATCAAATGCCCAATAGTTGCCCCGAATGCAATTCCCAATTAACTCGTCCCCCAGGAGAATCCGTAACCCGCTGTGTTAACAGTTCCTGTCCTGCTATTTTACGAGGAAGTTTAGTTCATTGGGCATCTCGTGATGCCTTAGATATTAGAGGTTTGGGAGAAAGGATCGCAATCCTCTTAATTAATAGTAATTTAATCAAATCGATCGCCGATCTTTATCAATTATCGGTTACAGAAATTGCCAGTTTAGAGAGGATGGGGGATAAATCTGCTCAGAACTTGGTAGATGCGATCGCAGAGTCGAAACAGCAGTCCTATGCAAGAGTTCTATACGGTTTAGGTATTCGATATGTAGGGAATGTTAACGCCAAAATACTGACAGAAAATTTTCCTGACATAGAAAAACTGGCCCAAGCATCTATTTATGATCTCGAAGCTGTTTATGGTATCGGAGAAGAAATTGCCCAATCAGTTTTTCAATGGTTTAAAAATAATTCTAATCAAGAATTAGTAAAAGCCTTACAGGCCGCAGATTTACAATTTGCTACAGGATCTGATACTTCTAATTTTGATCACGATCAATCATCTAATATTACTCAAATATTTTCAGGCAAAACTTTTGTTATTACAGGAACCTTGCCCAGCTTAAAAAGAAATGAAGCCAAAGAATTGATTGAACAAGCTGGGGGAAAAGTAACAGGTTCAGTTAGCAAGAGAACTGACTATTTACTAGCAGGAGAAAATGCCGGTTCTAAACTAATCAAAGCCCGCAATTTAGGTATTTCCGAACTAACAGAACAACAACTTTTAGAGTTACTAAACAAGTAACAATTTGCTAACTGTTTACTGACCACTGTTCACGGAATCAACCCATTCTACTTTGTTTTTAATGGGATCACGCCGACTTGCAGTAGCAGGATTGTCACTATAACCCAAATATAAATATCCTAAACAAAGATCTTTTTCTCCCAAATTCAAAAAATCCTTTAACTCCTGAGTATAAGTAACACCTCCAGATCCCCAAAAACTACAAATCTCATAGGAAGTCGCAGTTAACGCCATATTTTGAACACTACAAGCTACAGCCTCAATTTCTTCGATTCTCGGTATTTTCTCGGATTTTTGACGCTCCATACAGATTACGACAACATGAGAAGACTTAAGTATATTTGTCTTCAGACGATTATACTTTTCCAAACGAAAATTCTCTTCAGCTGTTAGTTTTTGATACAGATCAGCCTGAAAATTAGCTAATTTTTCTAACCCATCATCAGTAAAAACCTTAAATCGCCAAGGTTGAGTTAAGCCGTGAGTGGGAGCCCAACCGGCATTTTCCAAAATTTGCCAGACTATCTCATCGGCAATTTTCTCACCGTTGAAATAACGAGGCTTAGTAGAACGACGAGATTGGATCAATTTATTTACTTGTTCGGAAGGAAAACTCATGATTACTACGTAAACAAAAAAGAATAAAGTATTTTTTAATCTTTGCAACCTACTTTCCGTAATTATACTTACAGGTATAGGATCTACAAAAAAGAATAAAAATGAAAAGATTCAAGTATTATTAATCACCCGATAGTAAAACCTTTGCCGTAATTAGAACTAGAGGTTATTATCGCAAAAGAAAGCTTACGAGGAAAAACTCAGTTAAAAACTAGTAATAGACACCGATTACCTACTTTGTAATCTTGGGAAATGTACGATTGTTGTAAGCAAATATGTTCATTTCTAAATTTAATTGAAACATCTTGTTTACATAAACTTATTCAAGCGCAGACTAACCATCGGCATACAAAAATCTAATTTACTCTAACAGCACTTAGATTAATAATATAGTAATACCTATGAAAGATAGCTCTCAAAAAGATAATAAAAAACTTCTGCTAATTGATGATGATCCCAACTTAATTTTGCTGGTCAAAGATTACCTGGAATTCCGAGGCTATAATGTCGTGACAGCTGAAAATGGCAGAGAAGCTTTAGAAGTTCTCGACCAAAATATTCCTGACATGATTATTTGCGATGTGATGATGCCGGAAATGGATGGCTATTCTTTGGTACAGCATATTAGGCAAGAGCCTCAGACCAATACGATCCCAGTATTGTTTCTCTCGGCGAAAGGACAGAGCCAAGACAGAGTAAAAGGTCTAAATGAAGGGGCTGATGTCTATATGGTAAAACCTTTTGAGCCAGAAGAACTAGTGGCACAAGTGGAGTCGTCCTTAAAACAGATTAAGCGTCTATCTCAGGGAAGAATTCTGGGCAAGGATGGAGGCTCAACTATTCAGGTTCCCAATAATGTAGAGTTAACGCCTACAGAATTAAAGGTAGTTCAGTTAGTAGCCAAGGGAATGGCCAATCGAGAAATCGCCGAAAAACTTAATGTAAGCCAGCGTACTATTGAAAGTCACGTTTCTAATATGCTCAACAAAACAAGCCTCAATAACCGCACCGAGCTGGCTCGTTGGGCAATTGAAAGCAATATGGCTTGACACTCTCGTCGTTAAGTTAATACCCATTACCCAAGTTTTGAGCTATCTCCCATAGATTAGTTTGTAGCCAATAAGCATCCGTTTTCCTATTAGTGGGTATTTCTAAAACTCTAATCCCTTCTGTTGGTAGGGTACCTAGTAGGTCACTTAATTGTTGCCAATTATTAATTAATTTATGTTCTATTCCATAGGTTATACACAACTGATTTAAATCTACTTCTTGAGGAGTGGCAAAGTATTCTTCAAAAAGAGGATTGAATGAGTTAATTGGCAACATATTAAAAATACCTCCACCATTATTATTAATTACAATAATTGTTAAATGGCCTTGGAATTTATTTCTCATTAGAAAGCCATTAGTATCATGTAATAAGGCTAAGTCTCCTGTAAGTAATACTGTGGCCTGATTATTATCGGCAATACCTAATGCTGTCGATAATGTCCCATCGATTCCATTGGCTCCACGACTGAAGTAAGGCTTGATATTTTTGTTATTTGGTTGCCAAAAAAACTCCATATTTCGCACTGACATGCTATTGGCAATAAACAAAGGGGTTCGAGGTGGTAAATGTTGAGATAAGAGCCAGGCAACTTTGCCTTCATAGAGAATATCTAAGGACTTCAGTTTATCTGCGATCGCGTTTCTTGATTGCAGATCCAAGTTTAACCATTGCTGTAAATATTGATTATTGAGTTTCTTATCTAATGCCAAATTCAAGTTATGAGCAAAATCGCTCACAGAACTGCGCAAATGTATTGTCTTACCATGTAATGGATCAAAATTTTCTGGGTTAGATTCAATAATATAGCGAGGTCTATTATATTGCTCCAACCAATTTCTGAGTATTTTACTTGTGGGAAGTTCTCCTAGCTGGATAACTACTTCGGGAGTCAAATGCTCTGCAATCTTTTTATTTCTTAAAATCAGATCGTAAGTAACAATCAGATGGGGATTTAAATCTGCATAATTGCGTAGAGGTGATAAGGCTTCTGCGAGAACGGGAAAATTTAGTTTATTAGCCAGTAAGGCGATCGCTCGACAATATAATTCTGGACTTTCAGGCTGGGCTAAACCTGCAATAATAATGCCTTGAGTTGCCGTAAAATCTGGTATGGAGCAAGATATTGACTCAACCTTAGAGTATTTAGGCACAGAAACATGAGCCAAAAAATCTTCTGTGGGAAAGTCTAGTTCTAGAGCCTGAACTGCTGATTGGGCAATGGGAGCTAAAGGTTCGCGAAAAGGTAAATTTAGGTGGACAACTCCCTCGATCGGAAACAGCGATCTTGACCAAGCTTGAATAATATTTTGTCTCAGATACTGAAGCATCCCCATATTAGTTTCAGGAATAGCTAATTCGGCATACCAATTGGGATAATTACCATAGAATTTTACCTGATCAATAGTTTGCCCTGCATGACAATTCCGTAACTCTGTGGGGCGATCGGCCGTTAGAATAATCAGAGGGATTCTACTTTCTTTTGCTTCAATAATTGCTGGGTAGAAATTAGCACCAGCTGTTCCCGAAGTACAGACTAAAATAGTTGGTAAATAAGTTTGTTTTGCTACCCCTAAAGCAAAAAAAGCCGCAGAACGTTCATCCAAAATAGGAATTGTTCTCACCTCGCAATTATTGGCAAAGGCGACAGTTAAAGGAGTAGAACGAGAACCAGGACAAACAACAGCAGTCTTTAAACCTAGTTTCACTAAAGTTGTAACTAAAATTGAACTCCAGAGAGTATTGACATTGCGAAAATCGAGCATCGCCCCTTTCAGTTGACAGTAAACAGTTATCAGTTAACAGTAAACAGTTATGAGTCAATAGTCAATTTTTCATGGAGAGACAAACTTTTAAGTTACTTGTGCTGTCAGTTTACTCCTATTAGTTAACTAGCAAATGCTTCTCAATCAATAAAGGAACCTGCTTTGGACTCACACGCTGATAGCGGGCCTTATCGGGCATTACTACTATATTGGGTGCTTTCTTGCATTGTTTGAGACAGCCAACAGTTTTAACCTGCACCTGATCGGCAATTCCTCGATTTTCCAATTCAGTTTGCAACATTCTACAAGCTGATTTTCCTCCTTTTTTCCAACAAGTTGATTTGCTACAAAATAATACTTTAGCTTTGGGTTTAGTGTTGTTTGAAGTTACCAAACCATCTGACGCGAAGTTTGACAATGATTTTTTGGGAAGCAATTCTACCTTGTAGGCTTTGTACTTAACTTGTCCTTTGTGAATTTCGTATTTTCGCATTCCTGTAACTTTCAACCAGCAGCCAGGTTTGAGCTGGTCATTAAGACGATGACGAAGTTCTTTGGCAACTTTAACCGAATATTCTTCTTTTTTTGTTGACAGTTGTAGATGCTTAATGGACCTGTCCGACTTAATGACAAGATCTTCTAATTTACCAACAATAGTGAATTCCGATACCAACGGTTGAATTGTAGTCATAATGTCACTTCTTAATAAATTTTATTTGCATTTACTGATAAGGTTTCATTTGCCAACATTGATTCAGCCAATCAACTAACTCATGACGGTTGCTAGTCACCTGCTTCACAATACTCCATAATTGAATTGCTTGCTGAGGACTATCGGGAGCTGCCTGCAATGGCTCATTTATCCGGCAGGAACAACTAATTTCTAGGGATTGAAGTCGATGATATACTTGCCAACGCTCTGACCATTCTACGGTTACATTTTGTGACTCTTTATTGATTATCATAGTATTTTATCTATATTTATAATCTTTCTTCCTCAATCGACTTTTCGAATCCGCCGTGAAATGCAGAACTCACAATTGACTTTAATTATCAATAAACTTAATTATTCATACTGTAGCAGTATCTTTGAGTAAATAGCAATAATTGTCAATAATTTCTTTTTATTTTCATGAGGAAATTTTCAATATCCGGTAGTCATACAAAAGTAACGATATAAATTAATCGTTGAGATTTAAAAAATTCTGTTATGGCGCTACGCGCAAGTCAAGAGTCAAAAGTCAAAAGTCAAAAGTCAAAAGCGGTGCGTCCCTGACGAGGTTCCCTCGTCTAAGGAGCGCGCACCAAGAGAAGTCAAAAGTTTTTAGATATAAAGAGTTTTTATGTTTATCATTGCTGGATTCATCTTTTTTCGGGATTTCCCTAACACCTAATACCTAACACCCAAAACCTTTTACCCGCAATTAACTTAATTTTGCCAAGTTGTGATCATTACTTGTTTAGCGCTACTTAACCTAAAGAAGTAGATATTTCTTATGGGGACACATTTTGTGATGAGTGAATTTATGATTTGCCATCTTTGATTTTAGTTGTTGAAGTATTGTTCAAATACACCAAGTAAGGAGTCACCAGAGTTTTCAATACAGTGAGCCATCACCTTATCGGAGACCTCACCAGATTTCACCACATCAATAGTCAACTCGTTTTTTTTGCCTCTCAAAAAGCCATGAAAATAAGCCAATGTAGCTTCTTGGTCATTATCTTTGAGCTTCAGCAAATCTCTACAATTGAGAGTTTCTATACTGATGATTGGAGAATTTTCGATAACAGACTCACTCTGTCCGTAAACATTTGCGGAGGGGATACCTAATAAAAAAGCTGTAGACAGACAGATCCATTTTAATTGATTCATAACCCTTGTTGTTCTCTCAAATAATTTTCTTAAAGTATCAAAAAATAAGTAAGTAATTTTATATTAATTACGTGGGTTTACTCGCCCTGTTATACAATCGTCGTAGGCTAGATCGTGTAGACGTTGATAGTCCGAAGATTTCTTCGAACCTCCGCTTAATCCCCCAACTAAGGCTCCAATGCCAGCTCCTTTTCCCGTATCACCAAATATTCCACCTATTAAGGCTCCTCCAGCAGCCCCTCCAGCAGCTCCTCTCAAAGTGTGATTGCGACTATTGCGTTTTGCATAATCTCTGGCATATTCTTCGCATTCTGAGCGCGATTGCGCTAAAGCCAGACCGCTACTAACGAGCTGAACTAAGCCAATTATGCTAATTATCAGTATTAATTTTTTTGACAATTGCTTAATTATCCTTCACTACAAATGTTTGTTATGAATTTATTATTTTCAATTTTTCATGGACAGTATATTACGGTAAGAGACTGTTAGTAAATTTAAACTAACATAATCAAACTCCTTTATATTCCTGGCGATTGATTCCCATTAATCCGAGATAAGTTCCTGTTCCCTTGTAAATATACATTAGGGATTTAAAAATGCCTTGTCTTCCCCAAAATAAGGAAAAAGGAAGCCCGACAATGCCAATCAGGATCAATGCCAGACCTTTTAAGGCTCTGATAGCTTTTGTGGCCCAAGAGGGGTAGAGTTCTTTTTCTGAGAGACTGCGAGTTGACCATAAATGGCGACATCTTTCTAAAATCCATTTTGGTTTCGTGCGATCAGCTGGTAGCCAATCGTAAACGATCGCATCATCAGCCCAGACGATTTTATAACCAGCTTGATAAATTTGCATAAACAAATAAGTATCTTCTCCTCCTGTCAGAGCAAAACGATTATCAAAAACAGGATTATATTGTCGTAAAATTTCAGCTTTTACTAAGACATTGTTCGTGAAAGCAACTTCCCTAGATTCTCCAGTTTGAGAACGAGGTGGGTTGAAAAAGCCACTTTTCATAACCCAGTCAGCAGGTTCTTTCTCCATAAAATGGGGTAGAACTGTCCCTGTTACTACATCTGCTTGATATTCTTGTTGTACCCACAAAAGCTCGTCTAACCAATTGGAAACAGGCACTTCATCATCATCAAGAATTGCGATCGCATCTGTTTGGGGATTGGCCAGGCTTATAGATTTATTGCGCCCATAAGTGACACCTTGCTGCAATTCGACATCGGTTTTGAGAATCCAAGGAAAATCTGCTTGCATTTCTTGGCAGACTTTTGCTGCTTCACCTTGATTATGATTATCGATAATAATGACTTCGATATCAGGACGAGCTATTTTCTCAAACCTTAGTTGGGCAAGACCTTGCAATAATCTCTGCAATCCTTGAGGTCGTTTGTAAGTGGTAACGCAAATGGAGACTAGCATGGAACTATAACCTGTCGTTGTTGGAGAACTTAATATTAACTGTTTTTAAGTGAATAACATTAATATAGTATTATTGTTCCCGATTCTAAAAACTCATTTATAGGAATAATTATAGAGTGGAAAATTATGATTGGATTGTTATTGGTGCAGGCATTACAGGTTCAGCTTTAGCCTACGAACTCAGCAAACAACAATTCTCGGTTTTGTTGCTGGAAAAAGATCCCATTCCTGATAATGCAACTTTCTATAGCTATGGTGGCTTGGCCTATTGGACAGGCACCACAGATGCGACTCGTCAATTGGGGATAGAAGGTCTAGAGTTACATCGTCATCTGGGGGAAGAACTAGCTGGGGAGACAGAATTTCGCGAATTAGATTTACTCCTAACTATTAATCAACAAGATGATCTCCAGCAGATTGCCAAAAGTCACGATCGCTTTGCTATTACGCCTCAACTATTGGATGTTCCAGAGGCTTGTGAATTGGAGCCCTTGCTCAATCCAGATGCGATCGCAGGTGTTCTGAGATTTCCTTATGCCCATATTCATCCCCAAAAAACTAGTCAAGCCTACCAAAATGCCTTGGTTCGTCATGGCGGAATTATAAAATATGAAGCCGCAATTGATTTGATTCGTCAAGGCGATCGGATTCAAGGTGTAATTACTCAGCAAAATACCTATCATGCGGCTAATACTGTAGTTGCCACAGGAGGACTTACTCGTTCTCTATTACAAAAGCTCGGGATTAAGACAAAAACCTATTTTACCCATGCTCAATTGATCAAGACTGCCCCTGTCGATTTTGAGTTGAAAAATATCATAATGCCGGCGGCGCAACAAAGATTTAGCCTCGAAGCCACAGCGCAGGAACTCGAATCTCGTGGTGCTTGGGAACAACCAGAGCCGACGGTAATTCAATCTATTTTAGATTCGGGAGTCGTTCAGTTTCGCGATCGCAGTCTCTGCATTGGTCAAATCAGCGCGATCGCAACTGACCCCCAAACTGATTTTAATCTCGAGCTTGCCGAATCCCAAATTCGTCGTCAGATAACTCCCATCTTACCGAAACTGAGTGATATTTATGGAGTTTGCCACCATTGTCTGGTCGCTTTTAGCGATCGCCCAATTGATAATGTGGAACCTGTCGAATCTGTAACGGGGCTGTATCTTTTTACCGGTTTTACCAGTACTTTAGTCTTTGCTCCCGTGATCGCAAGACGTTTTGCCAAGCAGGCAGCTCGTTAAGTTTATTTATTAATAGTGGATATTTTAATACAAAAAAATTCATTTTTAATACAAGTCAAGATCCAATTATTTTCTCAATTAATTACATCTTAAAGTCCGAAAAAGTGGGTTTTTAAAACTAGAAAAGGGAACTATAAATAACGTGGCTAAATAATAGTCTATAGCGAGAAATATTACAGGAGAGATCTGCAAATGACTAACGTAAGCTCAGGATTACCAGTAGAGAAAATTGGCGAACATCATAAGGTTAATCCTCACCCTGCCAATGTTGAGTTTCAAGATTGGATAAATTACCATGAACTAGCTTTTGATTGCTTGTCTTTAGGCGAAGTTGTATATTTATTGGAATGTCTAAAAAAAGAAGTAGAATCAACAGAAGTCTCTGATATTTCGGCGTCGATTGTTTTTCCTAAGACGAAAAAACAACGTATGATTGCCAAATGGAATAATATGCTTACTGTTGCTCATATTAAATCTTTTGTTGGTTCCTTTAAGGAACGTTTGGCAATGCTTGTCACTTAAAATTGCAATATGAAACAATCGATAGAAGTAATCGTAATTGGCAGTGGCATTGGAGGTTTATGTTGCGCTGCCCTGCTCGCTAAATATGGTTTAAATGTCCTGGTTTGCGAAAGCCATTCTATCCCAGGGGGCGCAGCCCATAGTTTTGAGCGCAAGGGCTATAAATTTGATTCTGGGCCTTCGTTATATTCGGGAATGTCCTATTCTCCTTCTACTAACCCGTTGAAGCAAGTCTTAGATGCGATCGCAGAAGATGTGACCTGGGTAAATTATGACACTTGGGGTTGTTTGCTCCCAGAAGGCGACTTTAATACGGTTGTGGGTGCTGAGGATTTTTGTACTGTTTTGCAAAGATTGCGGGGGGCCACAGCAGTTCAAGAATGGCGCAACTTGCAAGCAGTCATGGAACCGCTATCTGAGGCAGTTAATGCCATTCCCCCTTTAGCGATTAGAAACGATTGGGCCGCGGCGATCGCGATCGCCCAATATTTACCGGCAACCCTTTGGCATACTCCCAATATCATTCGGCTAACAGGTCCTTTTAGTCAGATCATGGATGGTGTGGTGCAAGATGAATTCATTCGCAACTGGTTAGATCTGCTTTGCTTTCTGCTTTCTGGGTTACCGGCATCTGGAACTAGTGGAGCCGAAATGGCTTTTATGTTTGCTGAATGGTACAAACCAGGAGTGGTTTTAGATTATCCCCTCGGTGGTAGTGGTGCCGTGGTTGATGCCTTGGTGAGAGGATTAGAAAAAAATGGCGGTCAGCTTTTACTCAATAGTCATGTGGCAGAAATTATAGTTAAAAATAAGCGCGCCACAGGGGTAAAATTGCGTGATGGTAAGGAAATAATGGCTAGCAAGGCAGTCATTTCTAATGCTTCGGTTTGGGATACTTTGAAACTTTTGCCCCAAGATGCCGCACCCCAAAGTTTTGTCAAGGCAAGAGCTGCTACTCCTGAATGCGAAAGCTTTCTGCATTTGCATTTGGGCATCGATGCCACAGGTTTGCCCTCAGATTTGCAATGTCACTATATTGTGGTGAATGACTGGAAACAAGGAGTCAGTGCGCCTCAAAATGTTGTAGTTGTCTCCATTCCTTCGGTGCTCGATCCTGCTTTGGCCCCTCCAGGAAAACATCTAATTCATGTTTATACTCCTGGGAATGAGCCTTATCAACTTTGGCAGGGACTAAAGCGCAATAGTCCTGAATATCAACAACAAAAAGCGGCTCGTGCCTCGATTATGTGGCAAGGTTTGGCGAGAGTGATTCCTGATATTCGCGATCGCTGCGAGGTTACGTTAGTTGGCACACCTCTGACCCATAGTAGATTTTTGCGACGTCATCATGGTTCCTATGGCCCCGCGATCACAGCAGGCAAGGCTCTATTTCCCGGTGCGACAACACCAGTATCGGGTTTGCTCTGTTGTGGGGATTCTACTTTCCCTGGCATTGGCCTACCTGCAGTGGCTGCCAGTGGTGCGATCGCCGCAAATACCTTGGCTCCTATTGGTCAACATTTGAAGATGCTTCAAGATCTTGGGTTATAAATTATTACTTATTACTAAATAATACTGAAGTCGACGGAAGCAAATTACTTTTTCTCGCAGACATTTGTCTTGGAGATGACATAGATTTGTTATAAAGCTAAATCAGCCAACATGATACTCATCAATCAATTATGTCGGCGGCGCAGGATCTGACCGCTTTCTCCTTTGACCAAACCCCACTTGATTCTTGATGAAGTCTATCGAACTCACCTTTAAGTGAAGCCAACCCTAACCAATCAAATTAACCATAAGTCGAGGTCAATATGATGTCTGACAATAAAAACAGCTCTAATGATAATCGGCAAGAGTCCAATCTCAAAGCCGTGCCCTTTTTTGTTCGTTACTTGGAAGGACAACTAGAGTCGCTGACGGAAGAAGAAACCGAGTTGATCTATGGAGGCATGGACTGTCCAGGCAATAATGGAATCGAAACGAGAAAATATCCCTCTGACAGCGACGAAGAAATTGCTATGACGCTAAAATACCCTTCTGACAATGAAGAAGGAGTTATTGGGCCTCCTGTGACGTTAAAATTTCCTTCTGACCAAGAAGATCCCTCCGGTTCACCTTAAGTCTGTCAAAATTTAAGCCTTCTGCCCTATGCCCTAATAATTAAACCCCAAAGATGAGCAGCTCCCAGGATATTGTTTTATTGCTTACCCACAGCGGAGATTACTTTACTGTAGATAAAGTTGCTCAAGCTCTATCTAAACGGGGGGCATCTCCTTTCCGCCTTGATACGGATCTGTTTCCTCTAGAGGTGCAACTCTCTGCTAGATTGAGTAATTCAGGATTGAAGCATCAAATTCGCTATGGCGATCGCTCTATCAGTACAGAACAAGTAAAAGCTGTGTGGATGCGTAGACTTTGGGAGCCAAAAATGAATCCCCAAATGGAGCCGCATTTGCAGTCAGGATCTATTAGAGAATCTAGAGCCGCACTCGATGGCTTTTTGGATAGCCTCCATAAACTGCGCTGGGTCGATGCTTTGCCAAGAATTAGAGAAGCGGAGAACAAGCTACTGCAACTGCGCATCGCTGCTGAAGTCGGGCTTACCATTCCCCAAACGCTAGTCACTAATGACCCCACTGAGGCAAGACAATTTTTCCAAGAATTGGAGGGGTCAATGGCGGCTAAGTTGTTAACTCCGCTCTCCTATAGTATGGGGAAATCCTCTTTGTTCATGTATACCAGTGCTGTCCAGGAACAAGATTTAGCAGAGGCAGAAACTCTTCGTTATTGTCCAATGGTTTTTCAAGAAAAAATTCCCAAGCTCTGTGAGTTAAGAGTCATCTATGTCGCAGGAGAGCTCTTTGTCGGGGCCTTGGAGGCATCTCGTTATGACGGGAAAACTCTTGATTGGCGAAATATTAGTCCCGAGGATTGCCCCTGGGAATCTCACCAAATAACAGAAGAAATTTTTGGGCAACTAAATTCATTGATGACTAGATTGGGATTAACCTATGGCGCGATCGATTTAATTCAAAAGCCCAATGGCGAGTATATTTTTCTAGAAGTGAATCCCACAGGGGAATGGGGCATGTTGGAGCGAGATTTGAATTTGCCTATTTCTGATGCGATCGCGAAAGCATTATTGAATTGAATTTATCCCTTTTCGGGATTTACCTAATACCTAACACCCAATACCTAATACCTAACACCTAACACCCAATACCCAATACCTAACACCCAATACCTAAAACCTTTACCTCACAATTAACTTAATTTTGCCAAGTCCTGTTATGAATGTTCTGATTATTACTCACAGTCAAGATAATGAAAGCATACCTTTGGTGAGCAGAGCAATTGAGCAACAAGGTGGCAAAGCCTTTCGTTTTGATACAGATCGCTTTCCTACCGAGATTAGCCTGGAGGTTTATTATAGCCGGGGAGAAAAGCAGTTGATTCTGGCCAATGAATCACAAAAACTAGATCTTAAAGAAGTGTCCGCCGTTTGGTATCGAAGATTTGCTCCAGGAGGCATGATTCCCACTACAATGGACCCTCAAATCAGGCAAGCCTCGATTGGAGAAACTCGTGCAACCATTTTCGGAATGATTGCCAGTCTCCAGGCTTTTCACCTCGATTCGCGAGTTAATGTCGAACAAGCAAAAAATAAACAGCTTCAGCTCCAAGTAGCCCAAGCCCTAAATCTTGAAATTCCCCGCACTCTAACCACGAATAACCCGCAACGAGTCAGAGAATTTGCCCAAGAATGCCCAGGAGGAATAATTACCAAAATGCTTTCTTCCTTTGCGATCTACGATTCCCAGGGACGTGAGCAGGTAGTGTTTACTAACCCTGTTAAACCGTCAGATTTGGAAAATTTAGAAGGTCTATGCTTCTGTCCCATGACTTTCCAGGAGCAGATTCCCAAGGCTCTGGAGTTGCGGACAACGATTGTCGGTAAACAAATATTTACGGCTTCTATCGACTCTCAACGTTTATCAAAAGCTCGTTCTGATTGGCGACGACAAGGGATTGCTTTGTTACGAGATTGGCAACGATATCAACTACCATCAGAAGTAGAAACTAAGTTGCTAGATTTAATGGATTACTTTGGTTTAAACTATGGGGCTATTGATTTGATTCTCACCCCTGATGGTCGCCATGTTTTTCTAGAGATTAACCCAGTAGGAGAATTTTTCTGGCTTGAACGATGCCCTGGTTTGCCTATTTCCCAAGCAATTGCCGATCTTCTGCTCACTTCAAAAAAATTAAAGTTCATAGATGCTAAGTGCTAGAATGATGCAATTCCTTGGGTAAAATCACTTAGGGAATTAATGATCCTATCAAGATTAATTTTTTGTAAATCAATTAATGTCTGGCCACAAAAACATTATTTTAGTGACTGGCGGTTCTCGTTCTGGAAAGAGTGAATGGGCAGAAAGTCTGGCAACGAATAGTAATAAACAAGTGATTTATGTCGCTACCGCAACCCTAGACCCGACAGATCAAGAATGGCAAGCCAGAATATTAAAACATCAGCAAAGAAGACCGACTAATTGGCAAACTGTTACCGAAAATAAAAACCTAGGTCTTGTTATTAAGCAAGCTGCAAGCTCCCAATGTCTGCTAATAGATTCTTTGGGCACTTGGGTTGCCAATTTTCTTGATCTAGAAACCAATGCTTGGCAAAAAATTACTGATAGATTGCTCGATAGCTTAAATAATACTCAGGGAACAATAATCCTAGTCGGAGAGGAAACTGGTTGGGGGATTGTTCCTGCATACAAATCAGGGAGAATATTTCGCGATCGCCTTGGCCATTTGACTAGGCAAATAGGAACGAGAGCAGATACAACCTATCTTGTTGTGGGAGGTCATGCCTTAAATCTTAGTGTTTTGGGGACTCCTTTAGGTATAGATCCTTAACTGTAGGTTACAAATTTAGGTCTTGGGGTTAATTCTCATCTACCATGATTATTGGAGGGATGTGAGAGCATTTTTAGGGATTTATATTGGATATTCTGTTTTTTGAGGTTACGTAACATGGCATCGTCTGAGAAAGTCAAACAATATCTTGCTTGTTGGTTTCAATTAGGCAAGAGGTTATTTGTCGATAATGGCAGGGAAATATTGTGTCCAAAAACAGTGATAATACAAGATAAATATTCTCCAGAGTTTGAGGCCTGTTGGAATAAAGTCCTGAAAATGGAAGGTCACAATTGTTATCTCGAAGGGGTTGAACCAACTATCGATCTTTTGCTCTCTTCTGCTTGGGAAATTGCTTCCTGCGTCAATTGCCAAATGCCAATTCCACGACTAGACCTTGGTTTACAAGCTTCGCCAGGATGCCCTTGCGTTGATATTCCTTTATGGCCGAATACTGATTTGCCTCTGCCTCACTCTCCAATAAATAACAGGTCCCATCTCAACAGGATTAGATCAAGGCTGAACATTAAACATTGAACATTGACGGGCGGCACTGGGTTTGATCGCTGTTCCTCGTTCCCCGTTCCCTATGCCCAAAAGCCTAGACTCACTATGTCTCACAAGTGTTAGGAACTGTGATGTCTATTACTTCCAGTCTCCAAAAAGGACAAAAGAAGACCAATAGTAAGGATGCTGGTATTGGGAATCTTGCAGAAGGGATATTTGTGCTTTGCGAAGGGCTTCTGATTTGGAGATATTCTCTTGAGTCAAAAGTCGATAAAATTCGGTGATTAAACTAACTGTTGAGCGATCGCGTGTTAACCAAATTGTTGCAACTGTACTTTTGGCTCCAGAACAAATAGCCATTGCTGTTAAACCTAGAATAGCGTTAGAATCCTCTGCTACCGTTGTCCCAGACGTGAGAACTAATAATTCGATCGCGCCTTTTGTTTTATTCTTTTCCCTTAACTTACTAAAATAATTGATACTTAGGCGATCGCTCCAGTCCAAGACAAATGCATCTTCTACCTGAGAACTAAATTGAGCATAAGTGGCAAAATGCAGGATAAGTGGGGAACTATTCTCTAAATTATCTAGTTGTTCTGCCAAAGATGAACCGGTAAATTCTTCGTTTAATAAAATCTTGGAAGTGGTAATTTGAGATACTTGTTCAACTTCTCGCTCCACAGATGGCAAATTAGAGAATCCCTGTCTTGCTTGAGTTACGCTTCCGATTAAAAGACTGTATTCTGAGCTCTTGGACGCTTCAAACAGCGGCAATTGCAATCCTGGAATCAAAGCAATATTATATTTTTCAATCAGATATTGCTGTCCATCATGAAGTGCTGCCATCGGTACTCCACGGAGAAAGCCATCAAGAATAAAAACTAAGGTTGTTATTTCCTGTTCTTGTAACATATCTTCAACCGGAAGTATTAGCCAGTTGTAAAGCTTTTGAACATAGGGCAGGACTTCGGAATATGGGAAAGCAGGATCAAGATATTGACTAATTTTCTGAAATATTTTTTCTTGACTGTTTTTATCAATCTCAGACCGATAATATTGTAGTGGTTGCTCTCGAACATCTAAAATAACCTCTAGACTATTATCTAAGACAATCGAATAAATTGCTGCTGCCTGGGGATCTATCTCATTAATGCTTTGTCGCTGATCATCTAAACCAGTAATAAAGAAGAGATTTTCTAATTCTTCCTTTTGCATATCTTCGATCGCAATGCAGGATTCTTCGAGACGAACTTGCTTCTCAACATCATCAAGACTATCTATATCATGAAGTAGCAACTCAACTAATTGACGGTAAAAAGGTTCAATCTGTTGATCAAAGGAAAATTCTAAATCAATATTCACAAAAAATAAGATCTTGTTATAAAAACTCTAACCGCATAATGCTTTCAGCTCAAAATCTCATCGCTTTATCCTTGAGCTCATGGGTCTAGAACCCCGTACACCCGCACGCAATAAGTATACAATTCAGAGGCAAAATATTCATATATCAATGCTTCAAGTCACTGTAGGGTCAGGCTGACCCGAACAAGTCAGTTGGAAAACTAGCAAAAAGCTTGTGGATCAAGCTCTTATCATACCAAGAAGTTGAGCTTTTGGCGATCGCAATAGTACAGCAGAATTAACCATTTGTGCTATGTAGATTAATAATCAAAAATATATTCATTGATAAAGTTTAGCTATTTTTCAGTGAACTTACCATAAAATCCACTACAATAACCTAAATAGAGTGGATTTGACAAAAAAAAGACAGCTTTTGAATTAATCAAGAGCCGTCTTGGAAACACACACGTTAGTTAAGAAAGAAATAATAAGTTCAAATAAAAATTAGTTTTAGGAGGAAAGAAAACTTAGTTGTTTTCTATATCTCTAATATACGTTGATTTACTATGCCACAAGTATAGTTAAGATGAAGTTTAGCCGTCTTTGAGTGAAATTATCATAAAAGATGATGTGACTACTTACGTAAAATCTGAGCAAAGGAAAAACTGTTTTTAAATAATAATCAACCATTGAAAAGTGATGAGGAGCTAACTGTAATTGGGAACTATAAAGCTGGTATGAAGTTTTTATATTTCCTCTTATGAATACAGACAGTGGTCAATTTAACTCCTCTAATAATATTAATAGTCCGAAAACAGCAATCTCTGATGCCAACTCTCTCGACGAACTCAATCTCCAAACAAGTTTTGGTTTAACTAACTCTTCAAGACAGGAAACCGGTTGGTGGGATAGTTTAGCGATCAAGAAGAAAATTGTGTTTGGCGCGATCGCGCTTAGTTTTTCCTCTGCTGCGATCGCAGGTGGTAGTAGTTATTATTTTGCCAATCATCTTAGTAGCTTACTAATTGGTAGCGGCTTAGTCGCGACCATGGCAGGCGCGATCGCCGCTCTCTTGAGCAAAAAACCCCTACGGGAAATTGATGGCGTAAAAGGTGTTGACTCATCTCGCTTAGATCGTCTTTTAAAAGATACCAAACTAGAAGAACTAGAAGTATTGGGCGATAACCTCAACCAATTATCAGGACAGCTAGAAACCCTATCGGCAGAGCAAACCAGAATCAATCAACAACGACAACTCTTTAGTAATCTGACTTTTCGCACTCGTCAAACGACAAATCTCAATCTTTTACTCCAAAGTGCTGTCGATGGAGCCAGAGATATTTTACAGACAGATCGCGTAGTAATTTATCGCTTTAATGATGATCAGACTGGAACAGTGGTTGCCGAGTCTGTTGCTGAAGGATTGCCTAAAGCTCTGGCAGAAGGCATTAGTGATCGCTGTTTTCAAGAAGGTTATTTAGCCAAAGATCCCTTGGGCAAAACTCGCGCCATTAATGATATTTATCAAGAATCTGGCCTAAGCGATTGCTATATTCGTCTGCTGGAACAGTATCAAGTCAAAGCAAGTTTAGTCGTCCCCATTCGCCAACAAGACAAAATGATGGGATTGTTAATTGTCCATCATTGTGGTGCTCCCAGAAATTGGGAAAAAGTTGATCTCGATTTTTGTAATCAATTAGCCACAGAAATTGAATATGGTCTTGACTATATCCAGTTTGTGCAAGGTCACCAACAAGCAAAAAATATAACTTGGTTTTTCGGCAATATTGCTTTTTATGCTCATCAATCCCTAGATATTGATGATGTCTTCAAGGTGACAGTAGATGGGGCTAGAGATATTTTACAGACAGATCGCGTAGTAATTTATCGTTTCAATTACGATTGGAGTGGCACCATAGTTGCCGAGTCCGTCGCCGAAGACTATCCCAGTATTTTAGTCGAAACCATTGATGATCCTTGTTTTCAGGGCAAATATGTCGAGTTATATCAAAATGGGCGTATCAGAGCCATCAATAACCTGCGTAGCGAACCAGGATTAAATGCCTGTCACATTCGTACCCTAGAAAAATATGGAGTCAAAGCTAATTTAGTAGTTCCCTTACGCCAAGATAATCAATTGATTGGCCTATTGATTGCCCATCATTGTCAGGCTCCGAGAATTTGGCAAGAATCGGAAATTGACTTCTTCACCCAACTGGGTACGCAAGTAGAATATGCGATCGACTATATTAATGCCACAGAAAAAATCCAAGCCACAACCGTCGCTGCCAAATTATTTGGAGATATTGCCTTCCGCGCTCGTCAATCTCTTAAACAACAGGATATTTTCCGCATTACAGTCCAGGGAGCACGTCAAGCTCTCAAGGCAGATCGGGTATTGATCTATAAATTTAATCCCGATGGCAGCGGTAAAATTATTGCCGAATCGGTGGTCGAAGGTGGTATCAAAATGTTGAACATTAAGTTCGACGATCCTTTTTTCCAAGAAAGTTATCTCGAATCAGCTCGTCGGCATCGCGCTAGAGCAATTAATGATATTCATCGCGAACCAGAAATTACCGATTTTTATCTGAGAACCCTAGAGCAATATGATGTCAAAGCCAATTTAATTGTCTCAATTCGGCAAGAACATAAATTATTTGGCTTGCTAATTGCCCATCAATGTTCAGCACCAAAAGCTTGGTCCAAAGCCGAAATCGATTTCCTTGCTGAATTAGCAACTCAAACCGAATATGCCCTAGATTATGTGAGTTTTATTGACAAACTAGAAACCGCTCGCCAAAGAGCTGAAACCGCATCTCAGGAAAAAACCCAGCAAACAGAAGCGATTAAAAATCAACTGGCAGTTTTTATCGAAGACCTCAAAGAAATCTTTGCTGGTAATCTCACCGTACGGGCAAAAGTCATTAAAGGGGAAATTGGCACTTTAGGGCAATTTATCAATAAAACCTTGGAAAATCTCCAAAAAATAATTTTAAAAGTGCAAGGGAATACAGGGGAAGTTATTGAAGTTATTCAAGATTCGGAAAGCAATATCAATAGTCTTTCCCATGACGCGCTACGACAAGCCGAATCGATTACCCATGCTTTGGGGCAAATTCAACGGATCGCTGAATCAATTCATGGTGTGGCAGATAATGCCCAATCGGCTAAGCAAATGGTGCAGCAGGCTAATCAGTCCTTAGAAGATGGTGATCTGATGATGAATCGCACTGTAGATGGTATTTTGGCAATTCAAGAAACTGTTGAAGAAACAGCTCAAAAGGTGAAGCGTTTGGGAGAAGCTTCCCAAAAAATCTCGCGAGTCGTCAATTTAATTCGGGATTTGGCCAGTCAGACCCATGTTTTAGCACTCAATGCTTCGATCGAAGCCAATGGGACATCGGGGGAAGGACAGGGTTTTGCGGTAGTTGCCGAAGAGGTGCGATCGCTTTCAGAGCAATCTACCACTGCAACCAAAGAAATTGAACAAATTTTAGAAGAGATTCAAACTGAGGCTAATCAAGTTGCGATCGCGATGGAAGCAGGTCGAGAGCAAGTAATCGCCGGTACAGAGTTAGTCGAAACTACCAGACAAAAACTAACTTCGATCGCCCAAGTCAGCGGCAAAGTTCGTTATCTCGTAGAAGACATGGCCAATGCGGCAACGGTACAAGCTCAAACCTCAATGTCAGTTTCGCAAACCATGCAAGAAGTCGAAACCATTGCCCAGCAGACATCTGCTAAATCCACTGCCAGCCTAGAATCCTTCAACAAGTTGTTAGAAGTTGCCCAAAAACTCCAAACCAACATCACCAAATTTATTGTCGAATGAAGGCAGATGGCAGAGGTGTAAAGAAAAAGCTTTTGACTTTTGACTCTTGACTTTTGACTTATCCATCACTGATAACTGATCACTGTTAACTGATAACTGACACAATGGTTTCTGACTTTCGTCCTCGTGAATCATATCAATTCTTTCTCCAAGAGGCCGTAGAACTTTTGCAAGTTCTCGAAACAGGCATCTTGGAGCTCAGAGCGAATAATAGTACTCAGCATATTAATACTCTGATGCGGACTGCTCATTCGATTAAGGGTGGTGCTGCTTGTGTGGGCTTAAATCATATTAAAGAGATTGCCTACGATTTTGAGCATGTTTTCAAAATTCTTTACCAGGACAGTATTGAAGTCGATTCTGAATTAGAAGAATTATTGCTGAGAGCTTTTGATTGTTTGAAATCGCCTTTAATCGCTGAAATTAAAACAGGATCAAGTGATGCTCAAGCCGATGTCGCCAAAAGCAAACCGGTTTTTCAACAGTTAGAAACCAAATTAAATTCCTTTCCCAGGGCGAATAAATCGGGAACAGAAATACCCTTCGCCCAAGAGATCAAAAGAGGATTGGAAAGATTAGAAACCATTCTCTCTAGTTCTGAAAAGACAGAAATACTCGAAGCTTTAAAAGCGCAATTGACGATATTTCGGGGTTTAGCCAAGATTTCTAATATTGATGAATTTGTTGCGATCGCCAATAATACATTAGATCAACTAGACAAATATCCAGCTTCGGTGGTCAATCTGGGCAAGCAAGCCCTGATGGATTTTCGGATTGCCTACCAAGAGATTACCCATAAACATATTACTAAATCAACCAAAGGTCAGCATCCGCTGGATACGGGAACGCTTATTCTGCCCTCGGAAAATTTGCCCCGAGTTGGCTCTGCTTTTTCCACTGCCACAGAAGAGATTTTCGCCTCGCAACTTAATGGCAAGACACAACCCAAAATAACTCCTGCCCCACCGTCCCAACCCGAACCGCAAATTACCCCGCCACAACCGACCGCCCAAGATAAGCAAAATATCGCATCATTGCCCTTGGGAATTCGCATGGATGTTTCCCGTGTGGAATTAATGCTGAACTTAGTTGGGGAATTAGTTACTCAAGACAATCGATTTTTACTACATAATCAACAAAATGGTGAAACCCTAGTTGCTTTAACCCAATGGTATAACCGTTTTAAGCAATTAAACCAGCATCTGAAATTATGGGTAGATCGTTTGCCCAATGATATTCGACAAACAGAAAGAAGAATTGGCGATCGCATTACCGATTTTTCTGGCAATAACAATTCTCCCAATCAATATCTCAAAACTTCTTTTCAAACTGTAATGGAAGAGTTGGCACAATTAGGAGAAGGGTTACAGGATCTAGCTTTACTTGATCGCGGATTTCAGAAAATATTGAAAACTCGACAAAAAACCATTAGAAAGCTGCAAAAAAATCTCCTAGAAGCGAGTATGCTGCCCATTGGGGAGTTGATTAACCAATTTCCTCGGATTGTGAGGGATATTGCTTTCAAAAGAAATAAACAAGTTAAGCTCGAAATTTATGGTGAAAGAACCTTAGTCGATAAGGCTGTGGTCGAAAAACTCTATGATCCTCTAGTTCATTTGGTATTAAACGCGATCGCTCATGGGATTGAAAGCCCCAACGTTCGTCAAGGTCTTCATAAATCAACCCAAGGAATCGTCACAATCTCTGTTTATCATCAGGGAAATCATACTTATATCCAAGTCAAAGATGATGGCAAAGGTATTGATTGGGAGCATATTCGCAAATCGCTAATTGAAAGAGAAATTTTATCCCGTAGAGAAATTTATAATCTCGATACCTCTCAACTCGCAGAGTTTTTATTCGATTCTGGTTTCTCGACTGCTGATGAGGTGAGCACTATTTCAGGTCGGGGCATGGGACTTTCAGCCGTCAAACGACAGATTAAGAGTTTACAGGGTACGATCGCGGTTTCTTCTGAAGTCAATATCGGCACTAGTTTTACAATTTGTTTGCCCTTAACTCTAACTATTGTTAAATTGCTAGTCTTTAGCATTGCCGGAAATTTGCTAGCAATTCCCGTAGATTCCCTTGTTTCTATTGTTTTGGCCAATAAACAAGATATCAAAGGACAAGAAGACCAACAATTTTATCGTTGGCAAGACCAAGACATTGCTATTTGTCCAGAAGCTTTACTCACTTCCTATCGTTATCCTCGAACATTAGATCCGAGCAAACCTTTGTTGGGCAAAGATTGGCAAAGCTCCCACAAAATTCCTCTATTACTTTTGTCTAATGGCAAAGATATTCTTGCTCTAGAAATTGAACAGATTTTAATGGAACAAGATTTGGTGATTAAGCCCTTTGATATGGCGATCGCACCTCCTGCGAGTCTAATTGGTTGTACGGTTTTGGGGGATGGACGTTTAATTCCCGTTCTCAATTCTCCGGCACTAGTCGATAAATGGTTGCATTATTCGGTTGCGGATTTTGTAATGCCTGAAGCATTGACGATTCCTAGTTTGCCGACAATTATGATTGTGGATGATTCTCTCACGATTCGACAAACTCTTTCGGCAGCTTTGCGAAAGTCGGGGTATCGAGTTATTCAATGTCGTGATGGGTTGGAAGGAATTGAACAGCTGAAGCAGGAAACAAGTATTCAAGCGGCGATTTCTGATATTGAAATGCCGAGGATGAACGGTTTGGAGTTTCTCAGTCGGGCTCGTCAGTTGCGAGGTGATGATTTCCCTGTGATTATGCTGACTTCGAGGATTAGTGATAAGTATCGACAATTGGCGCAAAATATTGGGGCAACTCGCTATCTAAGTAAGCCGTTTGTTGAGCGGGAAGTTTTGCGGAATTTGGAAGAATGTTTGTTAGAGGTTTTGTAGAGAATAGGGTCTATTTTTCCAGCGTTATAGAAATTGTTCGGGGCGATCACTAAAATAAAGCAGGGTTATTAATAATACGTCTGGTGTGAATTAAAATGTACTAATTTGGGCAACTTGGCTCTTCTATGGGATCTGGCGTTGCTGAATCCAGATATGAATTCGTTTCGCGCAAAGGCGCAAAGACGCAAAGAAAGAAGCAAAGAAGATTAGTCCAAAATTCTTTCATGTTTTAAATCAGCAACGCC
>NZ_ALVZ01000152.1 GCF_000332055.1 Xenococcus sp. PCC 7305
GCGCGGAAGTAATAAGTAATAAGTAATGAGTAATAAGTCTTGATATATCAGCTTTTTGCTCTTCGTTGATGGTTGTCTTATTTACGCCCGCGTCCACTAGTTTCATTTAATTTGACGATCATTACTCATTATCAACAACTAAATTTTTAATCTCTCCTTGTTTACTATTTCTCCACAAAGCAAGCAACGTACTAGCAATGAAAATACTGGAGTAAGCACCAAGAGTAAAGCCGATAATCAGAGCTAGGGCAAAGAATTTAAGAGTTTCTCCTCCAAAAAGAAAAATACCGATCAACGGCAACAGAGTAGTAATTGAAGTATTAATCGAACGGCCTAAAGTCTGATTCACAGCATTATCAACAATCTCATTGATGGTTAGATTGCTGTTACTCGCTTCACTATTAGCAATGGTTTCTCTAATGCGATCATAAATGACTACAGTATCATTAACAGAAAAACCAATAATCGTTAGTAAAGCAACCAAAAATAGGCTATCTACTTCTACCTGGGCAACCAACCCTAGAATCGCAAATACTCCAGCTGTAATCACCACATCATGGAACAGGGCAACAATGGCAAATAAAGCATAGTCGAACTGAAAACGCACACTCAGATACACAATAATGCCAAAGAATGCCACAATCAGCGCTAGCATTCCCGAAACAAACAATTCTTTACCAATAGTTGGCCCTACAGAGTCAATTTGAATTGTCTGAGAATCGAAGACCCCGATCGCCTCGCTGATTCCCTTTTGTAAACTAGTTCTCTCATCAACATCTAAATTCTTTGTTCTGACAGATAAAATGTTTTTGTTATTGCCCAACAACTGAATCGTACTATTGCCAACGCCTTGAGCTTCCACAACAGATCTTACCTCAGCAATGTTAATCGGGCGATCGCAATTCTCTGTGATGCTACAATCTCTCTCAATTTGTAGTCGTGTACCACCAACAAAGTCTAATCCCGGACGAATCGGTGCGTTTAACATCGTAAAGGAGATAACCATTGCGGCGATACTCGCAATAATCGCGATCGCGGATATCCCCCACCAGAGACTTCGTTGCTTGATAACACTAAATTTAATCATTGTTCAATAACATTTTGACCGAACCCCATTTTAAGTTTATTCGTGGGCGATAGGCAATCGCTTAACCTAAGGAATGAGGAACGAGGAACGAGGAACGAGGAGTAGAGAGAGAAAAATGATGAATCAAGTTGTAATTGCGATCGTTACTTATGCTGAATTTTTGGTTCCGATTAAAGCAATTAGGACTACGGTGTTTCAGAAAGAACAGGGAATAGCAGCCGAATTAGAGTTTGATGGTCTCGATTCGATTGCGATTCATCTTTTAGCTTATATTGATGCAAATCCTGTTGGTACTGCAAGGATGAGGGATATTGGGAAACAAACTCTTAAGCTTGAAAGATTGGCTGTTTTGCCAGAAGCGAGGAGAAAAGGCATTGGCAAACAATTAACACAAAAAGCTCTAGATTTTGCCCAGGAAAACAATTATCAAGCCGTGAGCCTAAACTCTCAGCTATATGTAAAAAATCTCTACGAAAAGTTAGGTTTTCAATCGGTGGGAGATATTTTTGACGAGGCAGGAATTCCTCACATCAAAATGATTAAACAATTACCATAATCTCTCAATTGGATATAAATCAAAAATCTCATCTGTTCCCACAACGGGAATTTTTTCTGCAATAGCCTGAGCAATAATCAGTCTGTCAAATGGATCGCGATGATGTAGTGGCAAATTAGCAACAATCACGAGATGATCAACTTTGATATTTAGTAGCTGAAAATCATTTACTTTCAACTGTCTTTTCATAAATAATTCGAATGGCAATTCAAACCTCAATTTGCCAACACTATGTTTGATAGCCATTTCCCAAATACTAACAATGCTGAGAAAAACCTCATTATTACCGTCATTTATGAGTTGTTGTGCTTTGAGGCTTAATTTTCGATTATTGGTGACATACCAAATAAAAGTATGAGTATCTAGTAAAAGTCTCATTACATATACTCTTGAAATTCTTCTAATGGTGCATCAAAATCATCAGACATCCAAACTTGACCTTTCGCACTTCCTGGTTGGCGACTTTTAATTGCACCAGCTGGAATTAATTTGACTAGAGAAAGATCATCTTTGGTGATGATCACTTCTTCTCCCCGTAATGCGGCATCGATTAAGTCAGGAAGCTTTTGAGCTGCTTCGTCTACAGTAATTGATTGCATGATGTTCACCTTGTTCATGTCTTAGTGTCTTAGTTTGATTCTAAGACATCTAGTCTTAGCTTGAATATTTGTATTTAGCTAATCTCTATTAGGTTATTATCCTAATCTGATTATTCAGCGATCGCAATATTTTTTGTCTCTATTCAAAAATAAGTAATTAATGGTCAATGTTTGAAATATTGACGTATTTTGATTCTATGAATAGGCTAGTAGGGTTTCTTTTAATTATTAATATTTCAATAACCTAAGTCGTTATTGATTGTCGTAAATTTACTTATTTGTAAGTATTTTTTAGTAGAATTTTTTGATCAATAAATCATTATTTTACTAGAAATCATTTATCTTTTAAGTATCATTACGATTCGTTATTTCACTTCGAACTAAAAACCAGCTCATCATTCAGGATCTCTCTATGAATAATCTCCTAGAATCCAACAAAATCAACAATCAAATCAGCAGCTTAGCTACTGTCAACACTTTAGTAATCATCGATCCAAATGTTACGAGCCCCCAACAACTAGCAGCAGGTATCATCCCTGGGGCAGCAGTTAAAATTCTCGATGCCGATGGCGATGGCATAATCCAAATTACCGAGATTTTACGAAAATATCCCAATATCAATTCGCTGCATCTTGTTAGCCACGGTTCCCCTGGATGTATTCACTTAGGTGATAGCAAACTAAATCTCGCTACTCTTCCTTTATACTCAGCCAAAATAGCAAGTTGGTTCTCTTCCCCAAATCCCCAACTCTCTTTTTATACTTGTAATCTCGCCGCTGCTCCCGAACTACTAACCCAACTCCACAGCCTAACAGGAGCGAGTATTGCCGCCTCGACCCAAGAAGTAGGCCAAGGCAATTGGAACCTGGAATGGCAAATTGGCGAAATCAGCTCTGATTCTGCTTTCACCACAGAACTCCAACAAAAATATCTAGGAACATTTCCTTTTGATCCCCAAGTTACCTTTGCCGTGGGAAATAGCCCACAGGGGGTAGCCATAGGAGATTTTGATGGAGATGGCGATAGTGATGACATTGTGGTGGGGAACACTTACGGTAATGGTATCTCAGTCTTGTTGGCAGATGGCTCTGGTGGTTTTACCTCAACTACTTTCCCTGACAGTGGATCTGAATTTGCAGTAGGAGATTTTAATGAAGATGGCACTGATGATTTTGCCATAGTAGACTTTAGCAATTTATCAGTCTTCTTGAGTGATGGATCGGGAAGCTTTACTGGCCCGACTACCTTTCCGGCAGGAAATGGCCCACTTTCTGTTGCGATAGGAGATTTTAACAATGATGACAATCTTGACCTCGCTGTCTCCAACCAAAATACCCCCGCTCTTGTCTCAACATTTTTGGGAGATGGTTCTGGGGGCTTTACCGCCTCAAATACTGTTTCGGTTGGTTCCCAGGCAACTTTTGTTGAAGTAGGAGATCTCGATGGGGATGGCGAAGTTGATGATCTTGTTGTGGCAAGAAGACTGGCTGGTAGTGTTAGCGTATTCTTAGGCGATAATAGCGGGGGTTTTTCTGGCCGAACTGATTTTTCCACTGGCATTGGCCCCACTGCTGTGGCCATAGGCGATTTAGATGGGGATGGGGCTGCTGATGACATTGCGGTTAGTGCCTATTATGACGACAGTGTCTCAGTGCTGTTGAATGATGGCAGTGGCGGCTTTTTGGCTCAAACTGCCTTTTCCGTTGGAGATAATGCCAGAAAATTAGTCATAGGAGATTTTGATGAGGATGGGTCTGCTAATGACATTGCGGCTCTAAACATTAATGATGATAATGTATCGGTGCTATTGAATGATGGCAGTGGCGGCTTTGGGGCTCAAGAGACCTTTGCCGTTGGCGATAATCCCTATTTCTTAGCGGTGGGAGATCTCGATGGGGATGGCATAGTTGATGATCTTGCTGTTACAAATCAAAGTGATAATACGCTATCAGTGCTGATTAATCAACCAGTGGTTAATACAGCACCTACTGCGGTAGATGATAAATTTACTACCGATGAAGATACCGCCTTCACCACTGATAGTGTCCTAGCAAATGATACCGACCCCGAAGATGACACATTAACTATCGGTAACATCGATATCACCTCAACCCTAGGACTTGTCACCAATAACGGCGATGGCACCTTCGATTATGACCCCAACGGTCAATTTGAATTCCTTGAACCAGGTGAATTTGCCACCGATAGTTTTGATTATCAGATTACCGATACCGACGGTAATATTGGTCATGCCACAGTTACCATTAAAATCAGTGGCATTGATGATGATCCCGCAGTTGATGATAGTTTACTTGGTACTTCCGGAGATGACAGCATTATCGGAACTAATGGTAGTGAATCAATCAGGGGCCTAAATGGTGATGATACTCTCAACGGTCAAGCTGGTGCTGATAATCTCAATGGGGGCAATGATAATGATCTTTTAGTTGGCGGAGATGGCGACGATAGTCTGCGCGGTCTCAATGATCATGACACTCTCAAAGGTGGCACTGGTAATGACACCCTCAAAGGTGGCTCTGGTAATGATCTTCTCAAAGGCGGCAATGATAATGATAGCTTAAATGGTGATAGCGGTAATGACACCCTCAAAGGTGCCTCTGGTGATGATACTCTTTCTGGTCAAGCTGGGGCTGATAGTCTCGATGGAGGAGATGGTAATGATAGTTTAGTTGGTGCTACTGGCATTGATACCCTTGATGGTGGTTCTGGTAATGACACTCTGTTGGGTCAAGATGATCCTGATCTACTCTTTGGTCAAGACAATGATGATAGCTTGGTTGGGGGTGATGGCAATGATACCCTCGATGGTGGAGCTGGCAATGATACTCTCCTCGGTCAAAACGATGCTGATCTTTTGTTTGGTCAAGAGAATGATGACAGTCTCTTGGGTCAAAATGGTAATGATACCCTCGATGGTGGCCCTGGCAATGATACTCTCCTAGGTCAAAATAATGATGATCTTTTGATTGGTGGCACTGGTCTTGATACTCTCACTGGTGGCTCTGGTAATGATCTCTTTGCTTTAGTTTCTGGTCTCACTGCGGATGCTGATATCGTTAGTGATTATCAAGATGGTTTGGATAAGTTGTTCTTAACTGGCGGTCTCATTTTTGATAATTTAACTATTAGTCCCAACGGAGCTGATACCGATATTATCGAAACTGCTAGTGGTCAAACTTTAGCGACATTAACTGGCATTGATATTGCTGATATTGATGCGACAGATTTTGTTTAGATTGACTAATCTCAACATATTTAGCGATCGCCTGTAAGAAACTGCGATCTCGAAGAGATCCACTTAGCGGGCACACAGTGCCAACTCTCGGCTGATCGCTTTTTGTGTTTAAGCCCCCCGACCCCCAAATTTGGGGGAGAAAGATAACTGGAAGTCCCCCAGTATTGGATTTAGAGGTCTGAATTAGAGTTAAACCCCGAAAGGATAATAGAAAATAACTTAGTAGAGAAAGACAAAAAGTCCCCCAGTATTGGGGGATTTAGGGGGCATAAATCTTAGAAACGAAACACAAATAACTGAAATGAAAAATAACAACAGAATTCGCGGTACAACCCCAGAAATAGAAGAAGCTGCACGAAAACTAAGAAACAATCTGACACCAGCGGAAGCTTATTTATGGGCAGCACTACGAAATAAGCAACTTGAAGGACTACGTTTTCGCTGTCAGCATCCTGTAGGAAATTTTATTTTGGACTTCTATTGTTCTTCTTGTAAGTTAGTAGTAGAAGTTGATGGCGAAATTCACACTCATCAGAATAAATACGATGATGCCAGAACTGCAAAATTAGCCGAGTATGGCTATAAAGTGGTGAGATTTAAAAACGAACAAGTGATCAATGATTTGCCGAGAGTATTGGCAGAGATTAGGCGTGTTGCTCTTGCTCTTCATTCTCAATTATGATTCTGAATTATTTGTGAATTGGAAGAAAAGTTAAAACATACTGTTTCTTTAATTAAACCGGAGCTACAATCGCGCCTAAATATCTGATCAATAATGCTAGAAATATTCTCTTCGCGTCAATTTCCTGACTGGTTAGGGCAACAAAATATCAGTCTTGCCCTAACTACCTATCAGACAGGTCAGCTAATTTTCTTGGGAGTCAATCCGGCGGGTCAGCTTTCGGGTTTTCAGCGTCTCTACGATCGCGCGATGGGTTTATATACTACCCCAGAAAGACTTTATCTGAGTTGCAAATCTCAACTATGGCAACTAGACAATGCCCTCGAATCAGGGCAGTTGCATCAAGGTTACGATAAACTCTATATTCCCCGTGTTGGTAACACGACGGGAGATCTCGATATTCACGATCTGGCAATAGATCGCGATGGCAAAATAATTTTCGTTAGTAGTTTACTAAATTGTTTAGCGACTACTAGCGATCGCAAAAGTTGTAAGCCGCTTTGGAAACCTGATTTTATCTCTCGAATCATTAACGAAGATCGTTGTCACCTCAATGGGATGGCGATGGTCGATGGGCAACCTGGCTATGTGACAGCCTGTAGTCGATCTGACCTTGTTGATGGCTGGCGCGATCGCAGAGTTGGAGGTGGCATAGTAATTGATATCGCCAGTAATGAGATTATATGTACCGACCTCACGATGCCCCATTCGCCTCGTTGGTATCAGGATAAGTTATGGTTGCACAATTCTGGTCGAGGAGAACTCGGATATGTAGATTTTGCGACGGGGAAATTTGAAGCCGTTGCTTTTTGTCCAGGATATTTAAGGGGTTTAGCTTTTTGGGGCAATTATGCGATCGTGGGATTGTCTAAGCCAAGGAATGGCGATCGCACTTTTTCTGGTTTACCCCTAGATGAATTGTTACAAGCCAAAGACGGAGAAGCTCGTTGTGGCTTGATGGTGGTGGATTTAAATACGGGCGCGATCGCGAACTGGGTAAGATTTGAAGGAGCAATCACCGAACTTTACGATGTCCAGATTATTGCTAATGCTAAACGACCGATGGCGTTGGGATTTCAGACAGACGAAATTGCCCAATTGATTAGTTTAGAATCCCCTGAAGCCGTTAATAATAATTATCCTAATCAAAGCTCGTTAAAAAATGACGATGAAAAGGTCAAGCAGCAGCAAAGACATGAACTAAATTTATCGCTCTTACCTCAATCAGCAAATCAAGAGTCAGTTACTACTATCGATAACAAAATGAAATTCCTGTTCTTAGTCGGGGTGGAAGGAACAGGACATCATATGATTAGAGCAATCTTAGCTAATTGCTTTGAACAAGACCATTTTGTTCCTCAAGGAGAATGGCATCAATTATTACTCAATTATTGGGATGCTTCTCAAAGATTTAAAATCGAAAATGAAACACCAGACTGTTCAAAGAGTAAAAATATTAGAGAAGAATTGGCGCATATTTTTCAGTCCTATAGTAATCAAAATGCTACACATCTTTTTGAATCTCTTTCCTCATTCCCCTGTTACCAACCAAGACAAACGTTGCGTCGTCCAGACATTATAGATTTTGCAGATATAGTCAGTGATTTAATAGAGGTAAAATATTTAATACTATATCGCAACCCAGTTTCTGCGACCTATAGTGCTATTCGTCGGGGGTTTACGGACAATATTTACTTGCAAGCAAAAATTGTCGAGAGTAACTTAATTTATATAGACAAGCAATTCAGTCAATTACCCCAGACTTCTTATAAAGTTCTACATTTTGAAGAATTTTTAGATAACCCCACACTATATAGTAAAAAAATTGCGGATTGGTGGAATCTCGATCGCGAAACTGTCGTTCAAGGGTTGGCCAATTTTCGGCAACCTTTTCCCTATTCGCAAATACCGACAAAAGAAAAAGAAATATTAGAGAATTTCTTTACTCAAAAACGGATTAATCAATGGCAAAATTTTTATACTAGTAATCAGATTTATTCTGTCGCTCAGAACAACAAACAGTCATTAGCAACGGCAAAAAAGCAGAATTTGGTCGGAAGTTTGGCAACTCAACAACGGCAGAATACTCAAGCGGCAACTCAATCAGTTTCAACTCAACAACATGATACTGCCGAAGAGTTATTAAAGAGAAGTCGCACATTAAAAAAAATAGGTAGTCTAGAAGAAGCAGAGGTATGTCTGCGTAAAGCCATCACTTTAAAACCAGATTTTTGGGGGGCGTATAATAATCTGGGGACTTTATTACAAAATCAAGGACAGATCGCCGAAGCTAAACTTTGTTATCAAAATGCGATCGCACACAACAATAATTTTGCCCAGGCAATTTCTAATCTAGCGAGCATCGATCAACTAGAAGAAAATTTGGAAAAAGCCAAAAATGGTTTCTATCGGGCATTACAAATCAAACCTGATTATGTCCCAGCTCATTTCAATTTAGCTAATATTTTCAAAGAGCAAAAACGCTTGGGTGGGGCAATAGAACATTTTGAAAAGGTAATAGCACTCCAGCCAGATCATACTGAAGCATATATTAGTCTGGGGAACATTTTTGAGTATCAAGACAAACAAGAAAAAGCCTTAGCATGTTATCAAAAAGCTCTAGAACTAAATCCTGATTTTACCCATCTCAATTTTAATATTGCTATGGTAAAACTGCGTTCTTGTAATTGGCACAATTATGAGCGTAACCTAGAGCAATTATTACAAACACTAGAAAATTATCTAGAACAAGACTCTTTTCCAGGAGTTAATATTTTTGCTCTAAGTGCAATTCCCGTCCCCTTACACATTCATCAAGCAGCAGCTAAAAGTCAAGCCAAAACGATTGCCAAAACTAGCAATCTACTCCCACAGAAGATAAATTTCCAACATCATCATAATCAGCCCCAAAAACTTCGGATTGGGTTTATTTCCCCTGATTTTCGTGAGCATGCTGTGGGCAGATTAATACAGAATATTTTTCCCCATTTTGATCGCGATCGCTATGAGATCTATGCCTATTCCACAGTAGACGTGAATGATCATATAACTCAAGCCGTGCGATCGGGTTGCGATGTTTTTGTAGAGCTGGCTCCCCTTTCTGCGATCGCTGCGGCACAACGCATCCATAGCGACGGTATTCATATTATGATTGATTTGGCTGGTTATACCATTGGTCATGGTGCGGCGATTTTGGATTTGCAACCTGCCCCAGTACAAGCACAATGGTTGGGATATCCCGATACGATGGGTGCCGAGTTTATGCAATATTATCTGGGCGATCGCACTTTGATCACAGACGAAATCGCCGAGCATTACACCGAGGAAATTATCTATCTGCCTCATACTTTTGTCGCTTCTCCCCTCAAAATTTCCGAAAGAGTCATGACAAGAGAGGAGTTTGGCTTACCTGATGATGCCTTTGTGTTCTGTTCTTTTAATGCCCATTACAAAATAAATCCCGAATTGTTTGATGCTTGGCTGAGGATTCTAGAACAAGTGCCCCAGAGTGTTTTATGGTTAGCTTCGGGCAGCGGCAGGGACAATTTACGTGCTGAAGCGAAAAAACGAGGTTTAGCAGCCGATAGATTGATTTTTGCCGAGAAAATTCCCCATGAAGAATATTTAGCTCGTTATGCCCTAGCAGATCTTTATTTGGATACTCTAATTTATAACGCGGGTTCGACTGCGGCAGCGGTGCTCTGGTCAGGATTGCCAATGTTAACTTGTCCTGGTAACACTAATGCCTCAAGAATGGGAGCTAGTATTTGTCTGGCGGGAGGTCTGGAGACTGCTATCTGCAACAGTCTAGAAGAATACGAACAAAAAGCGGTGTATTTGGCAACTCATCCCCAAGAATTGGCTCAAATACGTCAGAATTTACAAGCGACGTTAACAGATGAGACTAGCTATCCTCCTTTATTTCGGGTAACAGATTTCGTGCGATCGCTAGAAGCAGCTTGTGAACAAATGTGGGAAAACATTAAACATTGAACATTGAACATTGAACATTGAACATTCAAAGTTATTCTTTGGGTTCAGAAGAGAATTTTTTGCTATTAAACTTTTATTGTTAATATTTTTTATATTTTTACTCAACTTATAAAACTGACGTAATTCACTAATCAATGACTAATGGTCAATGGTCAATGCTTAATGGTCAATGGTCAATGATCAATGAGAAGAAGTCTTGACGTATTTTGATTTCGTTAATAGGCTGGTAGAGTTTTCATTAATTATTAATATTCCAAGAATACAAATCGTTACTAGTTACTGTAATTTTACTTATTTTTAAGTATTTTCCAGCAAACAATCTGGTCAATCAATTAACTTTTTCTTGGTAAATTATTTACTCTTTAAGTATTCTTACGATTCAGGATATTTCCTTGGATTCAAAACCAAATAATTATTCTAGATAGCTCTATGACAACTCTTACAAAACCCCAAAAAATTAGCAATTCAATCAATACATTCGCTACGGTCAATACCTTAGTAATAATCGACCCCAATGTTACTAATCCCCAGCAGCTAGCAGCAGGAATTGTGACCGGGGCAGCGGTTGAAATTCTCGATGCCCATCGCGATGGCATTATTCAAATTACAGAGATTTTGCGAGAATACTCTAATATTGATTCGCTTCATCTTGTGGCGCATGGTTCGCCTGGATGTATTTACCTAGGGAATAGTAAATTAAATCTCGAAACTCTACCTTTATACTCTGCAAATATAGCAGCTTGGTTTTCTTCTCCAAATCCCCAAATTTTCTTCTACGGTTGTAATCTCGCCGTCGCTCCTGAACTACTAAACCAACTCCACAAACTGACGGGAGCGAATATTGCTGCCTCGACTCAAGAAGTAGGACAAGGCAATTGGAATCTTGAATGGCAAACGGTCGAAATTAAAACTGATCCTGTTTTTACCTCAGAACTACAACAAAAATATCAAGAAACATTTGTAGCAGATTTTCAGCCTGAAGTTACTTTTGGTGTTGGAGATACTCCTCTTTCAGTAGCAGTTGGGGATTTGGATGGGGATGGTGCTGCCGATGACCTTGCTATTGCTAACTATAATGACAACAATGTATCAGTACTATTAGGGGATGGTTCTGGGGGCTTCTCTGCTCAAACTACCTTTGCTGTGGGAAATGGTCCATATTCAGTAGCGATCGGAGATTTGGATGGGGATGGTGCTGCCGATGACCTCGCTATTGCTAATAGTCCTGACGATACTGTATCAGTACTATTAGGGGATGGTTCTGGGGGCTTCTCTGCTCAAACCACTTTTGCTGTGGGAAATGGTCCGTTTTTAGTAGCGATCGGAGATTTGGATGGAGACGGAGAAGTTGACGACCTCGCTGTTGCTAATGTTAATGGCAACAATGTATCAGTACTATTAGGGAATGGTTCTGGGGGCTTCTCTGCTCAAACTACCTTTGCTGTGGGAAATAGTCCGTTTTCAGTAGCGATCGGAGATTTGGATGGAGACGGAGAAGTTGACGACCTCGCTGCTGCTAATCGTAATAACAACAATGTATCAGTACTATTAGGGGATGGTTCTGGGGGCTTCTCTGCTCAAACTACCTTTGCTGTGGGACTTGCTCCGTTGTCAGTAACAATCGGAGATTTGGATGGTGATGGAGAAGTTGACGATCTTGCCGTTGCGAATAGTGCTGCATCTAACAACAATGTATCAGTACTATTAGGGGATGGTTCTGGAGGCTTCTCTGCTCAAACTACCTTTGCTGTGGGACTTCTACCCCGCTCCGTAGCAATTGGAGATTTGGATGGAGACGGAGCTGCGGATGACATTGCTGTTACTAACTATACTGATGATACTGTCTCCGTGCTGTTGAATGATGGTTCGGGGAGTTTCTTAGGCGAAATTACTTTTGAAGTTGGAACTAATCCAAGTTCAGTAGCGATCGCAGATTTGGATGGAGATGGAGAAGTTGATGACCTTGCGGTTGCTAATGGAGGAGATTCAACTGTCTCAGTGCTGATCAATAATGATCCTCCTGTTGCCAATGACGACGCTTTTCCCAGATTTGTAGAACTCTCAGATCTCAACGGCAGTAATGGCTTTGCCCTCAACGGAATTTTTGATTACGATGAATCTGGATTCTCCGTCAGTAATGCTGGAGATATCAATGGTGATGGATTTGATGATCTGATTATTGGCGCACCCGATGCCTATGCCAATTATATTTATGCGGATGCAGGACAAGCCTATGTTGTCTTTGGTGGTCCTGGAGTCGGTGCTTCTGGGAGCTTTGAATTATTTGAGCTTGATGGGATTAATGGTTTTATCATCAATGGCATTGCACCCGAAGATGATGCTGGGTTTTCCGTAAGTAATGCAGGAGATATCAACGGGGATACTATTGCTGATCTGATTATCGGTGCTAAAGAAGGATATAACGGTACATATTACTCAGGTCAAAGCTATGTGATCTTCGGTGATCCGAATGTCGGTAATAATGGACTAGTCCCTGGAGTAATCGATCTGGCAACTCTTGATGGCACAGAAGGCTTTATTATTAACGGTATTTATGAGGGAGAATATGTAGGATTCTCCGTTAATAACTTAGGAGATATCAATGGTGATGGCATTGATGATCTCATTATTGGGGCTCCTGGCTCTGAGGATTTTGCTGATATTTATAGCGTCAGTCCAGGAAGTAGCTACGTTGTTTTTGGCGATGGAAACATTGGTAATACTGGAGTAATTGAACTATCAGCTCTAGATGGCACAAATGGTTTTGTTCTTAATGGGGCTGGAGCCTACGATTATTCAGGAACCTCAGTCAGTAACGCAGGAGATGTTAATGGAGATGGGTTTGCTGATCTGATTATTGGTGCTCCCAAGCCCACTGATGGTGCTGAGGGAATTGGGGGCATTGGGGCAATTTTCGGTCTGGGTAATACTTATTCGGGAGAAGCTTATGTGGTCTTCGGCGGTACTGATGTTGGTAGCACAGGATTTGTTGAGCTCGCATCTCTTAATGGGGATAATGGTTTTGCGATCGGCGGCACCCAACTTTATGATTTTGTCGGTTATTCGGTTAGTAACCTCGGAGATATTAACGGTGATGGTCTTGATGATCTGATTATTGGAGCCTATGGAACAGGCTCTAATGGTGAAGGGGCAAGCTATGTCATCTTTGGGGCTGAGGATCTTGGCAGCACAAGTGTTGTGGAACTCTCAGATCTTGATGGAACTAATGGTTTTGTCCTCGAAGGGATTAATCGCTATGATCTTTCGGGAATTTCTGTGAGTAATGCCGGAGATATTAATGGCGACGGGTTCGCTGATCTGATTATCGGGGCAGATTACGCAGATCCTAATGGTATTTCTTCGGGAGAAAGTTATGTTGTCTTTGGTGGTCTCAATATTGGTAGTTCGGGTACTTTCGATTTAGGTTCTCTCGATGGTCATAATGGTTTTGCTCTCAATGGCATCTTTCCCTTCGATTATTCTGGTTTCTCGGTTAGCAATGCCGGTGATATTAATGGGGATGGGATAGATGATCTGATTATCGGTGCCCCCGAAGCTAGTCCTAATGGTTACGATGGAGCAGGACAAAGTTATGTCTTCTTTGGCCGTGACTTTACGACAGATGCCGATTCTGCCTTCACCACCAGTAATGTTTTCACCAATGATAGTGATCCTAACGGAGATGACATATCCCTCGATAGCATTGACACCACAGGAACGCTGGGAATAGTTACGGATAATGGGGATGGCACTTTTGATTATGATCCCAATGGTGAATTTGACGATCTTCCTGTAGGAGAAACTGCTAAAGATACCTTTACCTATACTATTTCCGATGGTAATGGGGGTTTTGATACTGCCACTGTCACCATCAAGATTGCCGGTCTTAATGAGACCTTGTTCGGTACCGATAAGGATGACAATATTTGGGGCACAGAAGACGATGATAATATCGTTGGCCTAGATGGCAATGACACTCTCAACGGGGAAGCTGGTAACGACACTCTCGATGGAGGAGATGATAATGATAGTTTGATTGGTGGGCCTGGGGATGATGGAATTCAAGGAAATTCTGGTCACGATGTCCTTCTCGGTCAAGGGGGCAATGACATTCTCGGGGGTAGTTCTGGCAATGACACTCTCAAAGGTGGAGAAGGTGACGATAGTTTGCGGGGTCTGGATGATAATGATTTTCTAGCTGGAAACAATGGCAATGATACTCTCAAAGGCGGCAATGGCAATGACATCCTCGAAGGAGGAAATGACAATGATAGCTTAAATGGCGATGCAGGTAGCGATACTATTGATGGTGGAGCTGGGAGTGATACCCTTGCTGGTCAAGCGGGAGCAGATAGTCTCGATGGAGGAGCTGATAATGACCTTGTAGTTGGTGCTGATGGCAATGATACTCTCAAAGGCGGTGCTGGTAATGACACTCTTTCTGGTCAAAATGATGCCGATATGCTCTTTGGTCAAGAAAATGATGATAGTTTAACTGGAGGAGATCAAAATGATACCCTCGATGGTGGAACTGGCAATGATACTCTCCTTGGTCAGCGCAATGATGATGTTTTGATTGGTGGCCCTGGTCTTGACATTTTAAATGGAGGGGGTGGCAATGACCGCTTTGCTCTGGTTTCTGGTTTCACTGCCGACGCTGACATCATTCAAGATTTCCAGAATGGCCGAGATCAATTGTTGCTCACAGGCGGTCTGACTTTTGGCACGCTCACTATTAGTCAAAACGGCGCAGATACCGACATTATTGAAACCATTGGAGGTGAAACCCTCGCTACGTTGCTCGGCATAGATGCGACCACTATTGATGAAACTGACTTTGTTTAGTGACCAGACTTCGCCCTTGAGGGCAGATGGCAGAAGGAAATAACTTACTTTCTCCTTCAGCCTTCGTTTGACAAATTCAAGTAGGACAAGGGAAACCAGGGAAAATTTCTCATACTCCCTTGGCCTCAAAACCTAAAACCTAAAACCTAAAACCTAAAACCCAACCTCCATTACCAAGCAACATAGGGAAGTTTCTCCGTTGTCTTCTGAATTGCTGATTGATTTTGTATTAGTTGACCACAATTATCCCAACTACCTTCGATAAACATTTGTCTTGCCCCTTCGTCAGCAGTGGCTTCGACTACTAAGTCTCCACAAGTCACAGCTTTGTTAACTAGGTCCACTGTCATAGGAGTATCAGGTTGAGCTTGTAATTGTTTTTGAATTTGTTCGACAATTTCAGGGTTCACGGTGACGCAAGGTAAACCAATTGCAATACAATTGCCAAAGAAAATTTCTGCGAAACTTTCGCCGACAATGGCTTTGATGCCCCATCTGGCGAGGGATTGTGGCGCATGTTCTCGGGATGAACCGCAACCAAAATTGCCATTGACAACTAGAATATTTGCTCCTTGATATTGAGGAAGATCAAAAGGATGTTGTTCAGCCGCCTGAGCGCGATCGTCTGCAAAAGCCTGTTCTCCTAGACCATCAAAAGTGACACAACGTAAAAATCTTGCGGGAATAATGCGATCTGTATCGATATCATTACCAATTACAGGAACTGCTTGACCAGAAATTTTTCTTATTTGACTCATTGAAACCAATTAACGAGTTGGAACTAGATTAAATATAATAATTTAGATAGGTTCTTGAATTTTTCTAAGAGATATATTTATTTTTAGAGATTAGGGATTGTCAAAAAAATACCATGAGCTAAGATTGCTGGTGTGACTTTAGATGCTGATCCCTAAATTACATACCAAATAGAGTTTATTCTATCTCTAACTATTATATAAAATCACCTGAACATTATAATTTAAGGAAGTTCCCCTATGCTTATTTGTCCCGAGTGCAAGTATGAAAATTCAGAACATAATAAGTTTTGTGAAAACTGTGGGACTTCTTTAACGCACAAAACTTGCAGTGAATGTGGTGCCGAAATTACCTACACAGCTCAAGAATGCGAATCCTGTGGAGCTCCCAATCAAACTATGCTTCTCGCTATAATTGCCCAAAGCAATTCGCCTCAAGCAGCGGAAGCATTAAGCAATGAGAACTTGTCAACTCCCGATGATGCCAGCTATCTTGATGCCCAAAAAAGATATTATCTGCCGGAAAATAAGCAAGTAGCATCTAATCTGGCCGATTCCCACGGCAACATGATCTCCCTGGAAATTATTGATCAGCTGCCGTTGCAAGAATCGTATCTCAATATTTTACGCAAAACTAAACAGGAATTATTTACTGATTTGAGGCAAGCGCTTGATGATTTTTATCAGACAGGAAATCTCGCTGCGGATTTGTTGAGTATTTTACCAACCCAGGCTTTACCCTATTTAGTTCTAGAAGAATATGCGCCGATTGTTCCACCAATCGCAGATGCTTGGCAAGATCAAAACCAGGAAGTAATCCTACTGCCCGCGCGATCGCAATGGCAATCTTTAACCGAGCTTTGGTCGAAACCTCAATTACCTTTGCTTCAGGTTTTATGGTCCTTGGGAGAAATGGCAAAACTGTGGGTGCCTTTATCTCGAAGCTACTGTGCAACGAGTCTGCTAGTGCAAAATAACTTGAAAGTTGATGAAGATCAATCTTTTTGCCTGGAAAAATTGTACTGGGACTCAAAGGAAAAACAACCAACTTTAGCTGATTTAGTTGCCAAATGGCATAGTTGGTTAATTGATTCACAACAAACTTATCCAGAACAATTGTTCTCAGTATTGAAGCAAGCGATTGCCGGTGAAATTTTAGAAATTGAAGACCTTCTTAGACAATTGCATCAGATAGTAGAAAAAGAAGAGAGTAATCTAGATTTTGACTCAACAGATACGTCACCCTGGTCAGAACCTATGGATTCTGATTCATGGGAAACAGTTGATGACGCTGAAGAAACTGACTTCTTTAAAATTGATTCTGATGAAGACAGTATGATCTATGAAAGCGATGCCGACGAGGAATCAACTGCGATGTTGTTGATGCAAATTGCCAGCGTCACTCATGCTAACTATACAGACATCGGCTCGGGAAGAGATCACAATGAAGATTTTTTTGGGTCAAAAACTGTCATTACTCAAGAAGAAAATCCTAGTGAACAGAAATTAGAAGTTAAAGGACTTTATATCATCTGTGATGGGATGGGTGGACATGCCGCGGGAGAAGTTGCTAGTGCAATGGCCGTCGAAACTCTTCAAAGCTATTTTCACACCTATTGGCAAGACGAGCTTCCCTCAGAGAAAACCATTGAAGAAGGAATCTTGCTGGCCAATCAAATTATTTACCAAACTAATATTGACAATGCTCGCTCTGGCAGTGGGCGCATGGGAACTACTTTGGTCATGGCCCTATTGCAAAATAATCAGCTTGCGATCGCCCATGTCGGAGATAGCCGCATCTACAAAATTACTCGTCAAGAAGGACTAGAACAATTAACCGTAGATCATGAAGTGGGACAAAGGGAAATTAATCGGGGCGTCGAGCCAGAAATTGCCTATGGTCGTCCTGATGCCTATCAATTAACTCAAGCTTTGGGCCCAAGAGAAAGCAAGCATTTACGACCTGGAATTCAATATTTTGACATTGAGAAAGACTGTTTAATTCTACTTTGTTCCGACGGCCTTTCTGATAACGATTTGCTAGAAAAACATTGGCAGACATATTTGGAGCCTTTAATCAGTTCCAGTTCTGATCTCAATTCAGGCATCTATGAGCTAATGACCTTTGCTGATCGTTATAATGGTCATGACAATTTGACGGGAATTTTGATCAGAATCAAATTAAAGCCTGAAATTTAGAATTATTACTTATTATTTATTATTTATTACTTGTTTATCTCCATACTAGCCTCTTATGGTAACTCTTACTTTTTTAGATCCTCAGACTAACAAGCCATTTAAATCTTGGAAGTTTTCTGAGCAGTCCACAATTTGTATTGGTCGTGCTCCTCAAAACGATATAGTTCTCAAAGATTACTTTCAGGTCTCGCGCCAACATGTAGAACTAACTGAAATTGACGATCAATGGGAATTGGTGAATCATGGGAGTAATGGCACTTTTGTTAATAGTGTTCTGGTAGACAAAACCCAACTAAATAATAATGATTTAATTCGTTTGGCGGGTAATGGGCCTTTATTGCGCTTTGAATTAGAGTTGAATTCGGAGGGAATATCGACCGTCGAAGACATTTCTCCCTCCCCATCAGCAGTATCAAATTGCCAGCATATTGGGAATTCTCCTGACAGTATTTTTTGTATTCATTGCGGTCAAGCATTAGTTGACGAAAAACTTTTTATTGGTAATTACCAAGTCCTACGTACTTTGGGGAGGGGAGGTATGGGAATTACCTATCTGGTGAGGGATCAAGATAAAACTATTGACGGTGCTCCTTTGCTTCTAGTGTTAAAAGAAATGAACGCGGAGATGCTTCGTGTTGCTAAGGCTCGGGAATTATTTGAGCGGGAAGCGAGAATTCTCAAAACTTTGGAACATCCTAATATCCCTAAATATTACGATTTTTTTTCTGAAGGTGAACATAAATATTTGGTCATGGAATTGATTCATGGTCATGATTTGGAGCAATTTACCTATCAAAAAGGTACTGTTGATCTACAACAAGCGATCAAATGGATGATTGAAATTTGTGGAGTCTTATACTACCTTCATCATCTACAGCCACCACTAATTCACAGAGATATTAAGCCAGCCAATTTAATTTTGCGCAATCTGGATAATCGCTTAATGTTACTAGATTTTGGAGCGGTCAAGGAATTTGGAACTTCTCGGAATACTCGAATTGGAGTGGAAGGATACAGTGCCCCAGAGCAATATCGGGGAGAACCTTGTCCTCAGTCAGATCTTTATGGAGTTGGGGCAACTTTGTTTTTTTTGTTGACGGGAAAGACCCCCATGCAATCTTATGTTCCTCAAAAAAATCAATATGAACTTGATTTTGCCAGCATATCTAGTTTATCTCTCGAATTAACTGATGTATTAATCAAGACATGCAAGCCCAATCCCCAAGACAGATACCAATCAGCTCAGGAACTAGCTTTTGCACTTCAAAGATGTCTTTAAAAAAAAGAAAAACTTATAGCCCTTCTCGAATTAGTGAGATACAGAAGATCTTCCTTTAGGGAACAGGGAACAGGGAACAGGGAACAGGAAACGGGTAACGGGTAACAGAAAGTGTACTTCATCAATTTGAGAACCGCTATGTTACTTATTACTTATTACTTCTTACTTGTTACTCAATTTTAGGTTTCCATAAGCCAAATCCCTGAAGCAATTTTCGGTTGATAGGCTTGAATGCTCATGCCTTGTTGCATACCCATAACCAATAAACCTAAGGCTTCAACTAGTTTAGGATCATAAATCTGACCGACAGCTGCTTGGCATTCATCTAAGGCTTGGGATAAAGGATTATAGTCTATGGTGGGATTTTGGCTATGTTGGATGACTTTTTGCTGAAAATCCGCCAGTAAACGCAAAATACGAGACTCTAAAGGTATATTGTCATAGGACAATCCTGAAGGTTTTCCCGAACCATCCCAAGCTTCGCTTTGGTGAGTCAGAATTTCCGCGATCGCCTGAAGTTGGGGCATGATTCTTAATAAAGAAGCTTTGGGCAAATCATCTTGCTCTTGCAAAGCTTTTTCTTGGGCTGGAGATTGTTTATCTGGCTTGTTGGCAATTTTGGTTATCGAACCCAGGCGATGTAATAGTCCAGATAAGCGCAATCTTTTGATTTGCCATGCTGGGAGATCTAGCAATTGCCCCATAGCTTCCCCCAATGCCGATACTTCAGTTGCCGCCATTGGGTTGAGAGTATCAGAATGATCGAGAATTTGTGCCATCCTCAGAAAAGCTTGCATTTCATTGGACAGAATATTGTCATCTAAATCTTGAAAAGAATGATAATTATCAGCTTCTTGCGGCTGATGTAGGTTTTTGTGACAGGTTTGCAAATAATCAATGACACGGGAAACTACCGCAATAAGCCCTTCTTGTTGAGAGCCAAATTCTTGAGACATTGAGGCGACTCTAGAGGTTAAATCTGCAGCCAAAGATGGATTATAGGTTTGCAGATGTGCGATCGCGATTTCTACCGTTTCCCTGACTAATTCCGGTTCAAAAGTCCAAAATCCGTAGAATTTACGTTCCAAATCCTCTTGAGGTTGCCCAAGCGCACCATAATCTGATTCTGACAACTCCTGACATAAAACCATTGCCGTATAGTGAGGAGACAAAATCATCAAATGCCATTCTTGGGCAACAGGATCTTGCTCCGCTAAGTTTACGAGGGCAACATTATCTTTTTGGCTGGTCGGATGAGTTTCAAATCCAGCATCGGGTGCTGCCATAATAATTACCTGCTGGGATTTATCAGCCAATTCGCTATAACGTTCCGCTTCTTGTAAATACCATTTCCCGCGCTGGAAAGCTGTCACCATTAGAGGCTCACTCTCAGATTCTAAAATAAAGTCTTCTAGAGCATGGCATAAAGCTACTAACGTGTTTTTATAATAAACTCCCAAGTTTAAGGGATTGCTAGTGTTTTGATGAGCTAATTTTAATTGTTGTAATATTGAACCTTCAAGCATTTCAGTTATCAGTTACCAGTTATCAGTTATCAGTCATTCCCATTAGAGGACTTAATTAAATCATTTATTAGTACTCACTACTTATTACTTATTACTTATTACTTCCTCACAGCGTCACTAGTAACCAATTGTGGCTGATCCCCAATCTTCTCCTTCCCAATTGGGGCAGTTAAAGCCTCTTCTAAAGGGGCACAACCTAATTTTTCTTCTAATATTTTTAAAACTTCCCTCCCAAAGTCATTAGGATTAGTATTCCAAGCTTTTAAACAAACCTCACCAAAGAAAGAACCCAAAGGTTCGGGATTCCAGAGTAATTTCTTGGCAGTCCAAGGCATTAAACTCATAGGGTTATAGCCTGGCTTTAAAATATCATTCTTAAAAGCATATTCCTCTAAATGGGTATGGGGTTGTAATCCGATAAAGAAAATAGCTGGTTCTACTTTATCTACCCCAAAAATCCTTTCCAATTCTCGATGATAGGCAATGGTTTGCCGAATAGTTTCATAGGTCTCATCAATCACATTAAAAGAGTAGTTAACCGAAACTAAATCATCAAAACCTGCGTCCTTCAAATCTCGACAGTTTTGCAACACAGTACGCAGATTGTATCCCATCCGCATTTTACGAATTAATTCTTGAGAACCGCTAGTAATGCCGATTTCAAAGTAATTCATGCCTGTTTTGACCATCAAATCACATAATTCTGGAGTGAGATTATCAGCGCGGATATAAGCTGCCCAGTGAGTATCTTTCATCCCGGAATCAAGTATTTTCTGCAACAGCTCGATCGCGTCGGGAATATATTTTTTTGCAGGAATAAACTGAGCGTCGGTAAACCAGAAATTACGAATACCCCGATCATAAAGTTGACGCATTTCCTTGACAACTTCATCGGCAGGATTAATCCGTACTTGTTTCCCTTCAACTACGGTGTAGACGCAATAACAGCAATTATGGGGGCAACCTCTTTTAGTCTGCACGCCAATATAAAAGTCATTTTCTTGGAAATAATAGTCAAATTCAGGCCAAATAGTTGAAATATAGTCATAATCGCAAGCTGTTTTTTCGATGGGAGTTGGCCATTCGTGAATCATGCGCTCTCTGGGTTGAGTTTCGCCAACAACATAACAACGCTCATCGCTGAAGTCTTGACCTTGGAGAATTTTCTCTAGCAGTTTCTCCCCCTCGCCCACAGAAACAATTGTTCCTTGAGGGAGCTGAGTTTTTAATTGTTCGTAGAACACACTTACTGCTCCACCACCTACTACCGCACGAGCTTGGAGATTATATTTTCTAGCTTGTTTGAGCCCTCGTTTAATTAATCCTTCATTGCGCCATAATTCGCCGTAATATGCCGTAGTAACCTTTAACCCACCAAATGCTCCTTTTAGCCTAGTCAAAGGGTTCGGTGCATAATAAAATTCAAAGGCATTTTGCAGGGGGTTACCTCCTCTGCCGCCCACCGGGGCATAAATCTGAATATCTCGCCAGGAAAAGACGAGTAAACTGGGCTTAAACTGTTCAATACATTCTTCTAGGGCTTTATTGAAATCTAAAGGCGGAACTGTCCCTAAATCAAAGATTTTTTGTTCTATTTCGGGAAATAACTTGTGGAGATGATCGCTGAGATAGACTACTCCAATAGGGAATATTGGGTTGCAGGGCAGGCGGACATATAAAATTTTCTGATTCATGATTTTAAAACTGCTTATTATTTTGCGAAATTGGGGAAGTTGCCGATTTTGTTTAAATGTTAGACCAATTTCATATTTGTCATATAACTTAACTTTAACTATATTATTAATTGTTATCAATGAGAAAGGGATCGCTTACTAAATATAGTCTTAGAAAAAAGCTTAAAACATTATAAAGTTATCTCAAAAATGACCCCTGATGAAGTAATGGAAACATTGTGATATCTACGATACAAAATAATTATTACTGCCCAAAAGATTGGTATTCTTTTTTACAGCCACCGGGGATCAATAAATGTTAGCTTATACAGGACAATAGAAAACTAAGTTTTAAAACGCTTCGATAAAAATTATGTCTCAGATACTCGACTCCTTACCCAACGGAGAGAACGATAGCATTTTATGCTGCTACGTAAATGCTACAAGTGAAATCCAGATAGCTCGAATCACTAATATTCCTAATTGGTATTTTGAAAGGGTTGTTTTCCCTGGTCAGAGATTGGTATTTGAAGCAGTCTCCAAAGCTCAGCTGGAAATACATACAGGAATGATGGCCAGCGCTATTTTGTCGGATACGATCCCCTGCACTCGCCTGAGTCTTAATCCGCCACCAACAGTTACCGATGTTAAAGAGACTGAAGTAGCTGCTAAGAAAGTAGCGGTGAAGGTAGAGCAAAGAGAAGATGTTGCCATCAAAAATAAGCAGAAATTTAGCATGACTTCTCAATTGATGCAGGCTGCTGTTTCGGCTTAGTAAGATAAACATTTTTTAAATAATAATTATCAATTTAATAAATCTTTGGGCTATCAATTTTTGGTAGCCTAATTTATTATGAAGACTGAAATGTTAAACCCGATAGAGTATTTTGTTTGCAACAGATTTTAATTTACCATCTTTTCTCTGGCTCTGGAAAATTGCTGCCTGGTCTATGGGCTTTGCGATCGCGGGCTATTTATTATTATTTCTCTCGGGCTCGACTATTCTCTACAGTCGCCTCATGCGATCGCGTCTTCCTGTTTGGCTGCGACCATTACATATGATAACTGGAGGAATTACGGTCTTACTAGTGTTACTGCTGTTATTTATTGGTTTAATCGGCACCATCGGTCATTATGGCAACTTAGGACATTCAATTCATTTAATCGCCGGATTACTGGTTGTTTTCCTGATGCTATTGTCTGGTTGGAGCGCGCTGCAAATTAGTCCGAGCAAACCTTGGGCGCGTGTTCTTCACTTAAGGACTAATATTGTCTTATTTGCTGGATTTGTTTTTGTTTCAATCACTGGTTGGCAAGTTGTGCAGAAATATTTGCCTTGAAAGATAATTTCCAATCTCACTCAGATTTCTTAGCAGATCTTTTGGATCAAGAAATTAATAATAGTGAAAAATAGATCGCAAGGGGGAAAAGAAATTATGGTCTAATTCTGATGAAAACCCATAAAATTGTTACTTCAAATCTGCTCGGGGTCAATTCCCATTTCTCGTAACTTTTCAGCTAAAAGGTTGGCTCTTTTTTCTGCATCTTCGGCTCGTTGATATTCTTCCTGAGCTCGTTGACTTTCTGCCTCAGCTCGTTGATATTCTTTCTGAGCTCGTTGGCTTTCTGCTTCAGCTCGTTGATAAATTTCTACATAGCTTAAAAACCGCTGTCCATCTGGATGAAAAATTTGTAAATCATCTTCGGTTAAATTAAACTTTATTTGCAACAGAGGACTTACCCAATCGGCGATCGGTTCGATCACATCGAGAAATCCTTCCCGACGAAGCCATCCGCTCAACTCATTTTTGTCAGGATCATAGAGATAATATTCATCCACGCCAAAGCGATCATAAAACAATAACTTTCGGCTCATCTCAGCCCTTCTATTGCCTGGGGAGAGAATCTCAAAAACTATTTGGGGTGGCAAATTATCTTCTTCCCACTGTTTATAGGAGCCACGATCGCCTTTGGGTCGTCCCAAAACTACCATGACATCAGGTGCTGTACATTTCTTGTTATCGCCTTCTACGGGATACCACAACAAATCACCCGCTACAAAAACATTGGCATCATCGGCAAATAACCAATCTAAATTCTGCTTAATCGCTACGATCCAGCGAAATTGCTTAGTATTATCTGCCATTGGTTTACCATCACTGTCGGGATAGATGACCGCTGGCTGGGAGGTCGTTTGTAGCTGTACCATCGCCTTAACCTTAATCTATTGCGGTAGTCTTAGATTAACATGGTTACACAATTGCGGGGCAACGCGATCGCAACCCAAGTACGATAAACTGCGCCATGAGATAAGCTTTATCTAACAATTTTCACAATCTGCGATCGCAACCCAAGTACTAGAAACTACACCATCTTGTGCCATGAAAAACTCTTTCTTCCAGATCGGGGCATTATGTTTTAGGGTGTCGATCGCGTAGCGACAAGCAGCAAAAGCCTCACCACGATGGGGACATCCCACCGCAACTAACACACTAATTTCGCCAATTTCCAACTTTCCTGTCCGATGATGAATCACCACGCTATTGGCCTCTGACCATTGTTGACGAATTTGTTGTGCGATCGCCTTGAATACTGCGATCGCCATTGGTTCATATGCCTGATACTCTAAATGAGTGACCCTTTGCCCATCGGTTTTATTCCGTACCGTCCCACTCATCACAACAACTGCGCCATTACCAGGATCATCTGCTAGTTGATAAACCTCATCTAAAGATAGAGGAGCAAAAGTAACTCGGAAACTATCGTTGGGATGAGTGTTCGTGACCAGAGGTAAGGCAATCTCTAAAGGAGTTGCTTTGGGGGAGACATTTGCATTCATGTTAGGAGATGTTGAGATGATAATCAGACTTTTAAATCATATTTACATAGATAAAGCTGTGTAATCAATTAAGAATAAATCGCAACATACTGGGCAACCTTACTTAACAAAACAACAGAGAAAAGAGGTTTTGTTTAATTTTTATTACTTAAATAAGCATTGGTGTTTTAAGTCATAGGCATTTTTGATAGATTGTTCGAAGTGCAAAGACTGAGTTAAAAGAATTAACCAAGTACTCATAATTTTCAGAAGAACTTTAAATTGATCGATTAGATTATTATTTTTTTACTATGAAGCATTTTCATGATGACTGGATTCAAGAATGGTGTGATAACAATGGCTGGACAGATTTAATTAGAGAGCGCTACAACAATTATTGGGCATTTCCTCCCCATGCAGTAATGCCTGAGCCAATTCCTCGCAATGTGTTGCAGGTTATTAAAGATCAAAAGGGGTTTAGTAGTGACGAGCAATTGTGGCTTACTTGTGCCACGGTTTTCAGCATCGTAGCAATTGTCTTATGTTTTTTGATGGCCAATCCTATGCCAGCAGTCTTCGCTTTTGCCTTTGATGCGATTACTGTTGCTAAATTGGAAGTTGAAGGCATTTAAGGCTTGTTATCTAATAATTATTGGTTGCGAGAAAGGCGTAAATTAATAATTGAAAGTCCCAGAATTCCGAGGAATAAGACCAGGCCAATAGTGCAGGCATAGTTGATGTCCAGGTCTTGAAATGCTCTTTCGTAGAGATAGTAAACCACGGTTTTCGAGCTGTTGCGGGGGCCACCTTGAGTCATTACATAAATTTCTTCAAAGACTTTGGTGGCAGAAATTGCAGATATTACAGCTACTAAGAATAGGTAAGGTTGCATCAGGGGGAAAGTAATATCCCAATGTTTTCGCCAACCATCGGAACCATCGATCGCGGCTGCTTCGTATAATTCAGGTGATATTGATTGCAGCCCCGCCAGATAAATCACCATATAGTAGCCCAATCCTTTCCAAATAGTGACCACCATGACACTCCAAAGTGCTAGTTTGGGGTCAGTCAACCAGGGAACTCCATTCTCAAAGCCTATCTGTTTCAGGAATTGATTGAGAATACCGTTATTGATATAAAGAGCTTTCCAAGCAATACCGGCCACCACCATCGAGATCACAACAGGTGTATAGAAAGTGGCACGGAACAGGTAAATGCCAGGAAGTTTTTGATTGACTAAGATAGCCAAGATTAGAGGCACAATCACCAGAACAGGGACTGCCCCGACCAGGTAGAGCAAGGTGTTGCCAATAGTTTGCCAAAAGACGCGATCTCCCCATAGCCGCTGGAAATTGGCAAATCCTACCCATTCAGGAGCTTGGGTTAAATCATATTCATATTGGGTAAAACTTAAAGCAAAGGCTTGAATTGCCGGCAGGAAAATTGTGATCGACAGAACTGCGATCGCTGGAAGCAAAAATAAATAAGGTGTGATTTTTTGTCTGTTGAGATTATGTTTTTTGAACATCAATAGAGGAGCCAAAATTGATTCAATACATTCCATAGGTATCACATGATTATGGGATTGTTAGAATTGCTGTTGGTTTACTTAATAGTCACTCCTTGCTACTTACTAGTTAAAACAATATGTCTCAGCCAACGTTATATATTGCCGTTACAGGTCATGGTTTTGGTCATGCAGTCCGTACAGCATCAGTAGCAGATAAGATCCAACAGCTTTGTCCAGAAATCTCCATAATATTTGCGACAACAGCACCAGAATGGTTACTGAAATCTTATATTAGCGGTGATTTTATTTATCGTCCTCGGGTGTTTGATGTGGGAGTAGTGCAAAGCGACAGCCTCACTATGGATAAACCGGCCACTCTGGAGAAAATGCAAGATATTCGATCGCATCAAGAGCAGATTATTGCAGAGGAAGTAGCATTTATTAAACAGCACAATGTGGGGTTGGTCTTAGCAGATATTCCCCCCCTAGCAACTGCGATCGCAGAGGCAGCAGGAATTCCTTGTTGGATGATGAGTAATTTTGGTTGGGATTTTATCTATGGTGCCTGGGATGATTCTTTTAGGGAGATTATTAACTGGATCACCGAATGTTATGGCAAATGCGATCGCTTATTTCGTTTGCCCCTATCAGAAACAATGACAGCTTTTCCCAATATTACAGATGTTGGGTTAACAGGAGGCAATCCTCGCTATACTGAGGCCCAATTACGAGATAAATTTGCGATTAGAGCACCAGGAGAAAAGATTATCCTCTTAACTTTTGGCGGTTTAGGTTTACAGTCAATCCCCTATGAAAAGTTAAAACATTTTCCCGACTGGGATTTTATTACTTTTGATCGCCAAGCGCCCGATTTACCCAATCTTAAGATTGTTAGAGATAATTTCTTTCGTCCTGTAGATTTTATGTTGTTATGCAGCAGAATTGTGTCTAAGCCTGGATATAGTACTTTTGCCGAAGCTTTGAGATTAGATTTGCCAATTGTGACTTTGACTCGGGAAGATTTTGCAGAGGCACCAATTTTATTTAAAAATATTCGAGAACATTCTTATCATCAGATAATAAGTACAGAGGAGTTTTTTCAGGGGGATTGGGATTTTTTGACACAATCTTTAATTGCTCCCAAAACTGAGATTAAGCTCCCTAAAGATGGCTCGGAAACTATTGCCCAGGAAATTATTGGATTTATGATATAGCAATTTTTATGAAATTATGCCAGTCACAACGATTGATGAAGTTATTGAACAACTAGACATTATTATTAGGCAACAGCGATCGCAAAAAAGCCCACTGGGTTTTTTCCCTGCCGTTTACCGACAAGTGACAATTCAGATTAAACAAGGGATTGCCAATGATTTGTTCGACGATGGCCCTCGGATGGAAAGATTTGATGTCATTTTTGCCAACCGCTATTTAGAGGCATTTGAGCTATTTCAAAAAGGAGAAAAACCGACTCGTGCTTGGCAAGTAGCTTTTAGCACTATGGGTAAAACTCGATCCTTGCTTGTGCAATATCTGCTCCTAGGAATTAATACTCATGTCAACTTGGATTTAGGCATTGCAGCAGCTCAAGTTGCCCCTGGCTCAGCATTACCCGCACTGCGAGACGATTTCGATAAAATCAATGACATCTTGGCAGAATTATTAAATCCAGTACAGGATGTCATTAATCAGTTTTCGCCCCTCTTTGGTTTGTTAGATCGCTTTGCCGGCAATACAGATGAGATGATTACCAACTTTAGCCTCCAGAAAGCCAGAGATTTTGCCTGGGAAAATGCGGAGATTCTCGCTGAACAAACGCCAGCTCAACAAGACAAAATCATTAATCTGATTGATCTTTATGTTTCCTGTTTAGGGAATTCCCTTGCCCGTCCCCAAGGATTTATAGGTAATCTAGTTTCTCTAATTCGTCTCACCGAAAGCAATAATTTACCTGCTATTCTGGATGCTTTAGGCAATATTCAAATCAACTAAACAATGGCCAACGATATCCCACAAAGATATGCTCTTAAATAATTTTGTTTCGTACTGCGTGCAATACCAGCTTATGATAATCGCACTGCTAGCATCATGTTAGGATTATGAGAGTAAACTGTTAGAGTCAAAAACAATGCAGATTCAGATTGCTTTACCAGATGAAGTAGCAGACTCGCTCTCCGCTAAATGGGGTAATCTGGAACATAAGCTGATGGAAATGATCGTAATCGAAGCCTATTGCGAAGGTTCAATTGGGTTAGGGAAAGTTCGGGAACTATTAGGAATGCAAACTCGCTTAGAAGTCGATACTTTTCTGAAGGCAAAAGGGGTTGATCTCACTTATAACGAAGCTGATTTTGAAGCAGACAGAAAAACCCATGAACAACTCCGCAAAGAAGGTAGACTAAACACTCCATGATTGTTGTCTCAGATACATCTCCTATTTGTTATCTGTTGCTTATCGGGGAAATTGGAATCCTGCCTCAACTTTATGGGAGAGTGCTTATTCCCAAAATTGTCCAACAAGAATTATCTAATCTCAAATCGCCGAAAATTGTTCGGAAATGGATTGACGCTCCTCCCGATTGGTTAATCATAGAAAATGTCACTGATAGTTTTGATCATGATTTAGAGGTTCTTGACCTGGGAGAAAGAGCTGCTATTCTCTTAGCTGAACGAAAAGATGCAACTTTAGTAACTGTCGGTTCGCTGATTTTTGAGCAGAGTGGAGAATAAATTAAGTGAGAATGGGGAGCGCATAAATAGTTTTGGGAAGATTCATAAGCGCTAGGATAAGAAGTTGCAATTCATTGAGGGGTGTAATTTCAGAAGTGCCATCGCGATGATGATAGAGAGTAATACCACAGAAGGCTGTCAAAAGTTGCTCAGCAGTGGGGCGCGAGGTTTTACGCTTTGGATTGCCAGCATAAAGACCAGCAATTTCATCTTGCTGTGTTTGTAACTGCCGTCGAACTTGAAACTCAATAAGGGTGAAACATCGCAATGCAATAGTCAGCAAAAACATTAAGCCGATGATTCGCTCTTCATGGGTCAAGTAAATGGGTAAAGCTGGGAGTTGGCCACGCTTGAATCGATGGAATCCACGTTCAAGCTGCCACTGGTCTCGATAGTAGATAACTGCTTGAGACAAGGAAAGCTGTTCAATAGCGACATTGGTGACGTAAATGCGCCAACCAGTAAGTTGCTCAGCCTGGGAAATTGCTTTAGGTTGACGTTGAAATTCTAGGCAGAATTGCATTGACTTGATAGAGGATTTGGTATTTTGGCGACTCGGACGACCAGGACTGTTATAGCGAGTAACTGTTTTAGTGCCAATTTCAGTGAGAAAGTAATCGATAACTCGATAACGTTTGAGGATAGACTGAACTTTAGTTTGGAGAGTGCAGTGGTCTTGATGGAGTTTAGTCGCAAGTTTGCTCAGAGCTTGTTCAGCTTTGTTCAGCCTTTGATGCAAGCCCTTCTGTTGACGCTGAGCTAGAGCATCAGAGCGTACGAACAAATATCTCTCCCACCACTCAAATGACTCTTTTGTCTTGGGGTTATACTCAATTTTTCCTAGTTCGATTTCAAAACCTACTCCCATCGCTGCTTCAGATTCAGTGGAATTAGGTAAACGAATCTCTTGGTGAGATTGTAGTGGATTCAGCACCCAGCTTTTTAACACACTGGGAGTCTGTCCTGTCATTGGCAAAGGAAAACAATAACGTCCCCCAGCTCGTGCCAATTCCGCTCTGGTTTGATGAGCTGCAGCTTTACAATCGGCGATATAGAGAAAATCTTGGTGCCCAATCACCTTGGCCAATCGATGCCAGCTCGGCAGGTAAACTGGGTCATCAGCACCATTACCTGCTAGAGTTTCGCTTACCAATGGTACTCCCGCTGGGTCAATAGTTCCTAACAACTGACGATATTGCCTTAAGTCTGGACGATGATTTTTGCTGTGACCAAAACGGAGTATACTCTTGTCTTCATCCTCTAACTCAATTTGGTGGTAAACACTGAAACTGCTGGTATCACATCGAGCTACTTCTGTGGGTAACTCATAGCCCCGAATCATTCTTTGTCCCAGTTTTTCCTCAATCTGTTCTCTTGATTCGATTTCTCTACCGATTACTTCTAATAAAGAGGCTAAACGATCATCACTGGCATCTTTCAATCCTATCGACCATCCTGTTGCCCTCGACAGTGTCTGATAATGCTGTTTAACCCAATCTTCTACCCCACATAAGCGATGATCTGCTTGAGTTATTATGTAGCTCAATAAGATTAAGCTAAGTTGACCATAGCTCAATCCTTGGCGATTCCCATGAGGTGATGGCAGAGCCTCATCTAAAACCTCTGCTAACTTCAACTGTTCTAACCAGTAGATAATCAAAGGAATATCATCACTTCGTTCTGAGGTTGTACGGGGTTTGGATATTAACAGCAATTCCAAATTCAAAAATTAAGAAGTATTTGCAGGGATGAAAGGTTCTGGTTCCGCATCGCCGAGCATAAAGTCGAGGAGATGGTGCCAACTTCGGAATAGTAGATACTTGGACAAAGAGAGGATATCTTGAAAAAAGCCTTTACGAGTGCCTCTTT
>NZ_ALVZ01000153.1 GCF_000332055.1 Xenococcus sp. PCC 7305
AGAGAGCTTTAATTGAAACAGTCAATGACCAACTCAAAAATATTTCTCAAATAGAGCATTCAAGACACAGGAGTATCTGGAATTTTCTGGTGAATCTTCTGGCTGGATTAGTAGCTTACTCTTATTTCCCGCAGAAACCTTCTCTTGATCTAGAGCCCAAAGCTTTATCGGCTCTCCCTCCTACTGTTTTTTAACCCTGATTCAGCAGCTAGAAGATAGAGCCTAATCCATTTTAAATCTCATGACGCACAAAGCGCCAAGCTTTGCTGAGCGCAATTTATTTTTTAGCGATCGCGTATGGTCTTGGTTTCATCTTGTCGAACTCAGGTTAATTAACATGAACTGTTTGCTGTAAATGATAAAGAGTTGCATAATGTTTACCTATATTCATTAATTGCTTATGGGTTCCCTGCTCTAAAATTCTGCCGCCTTCAAGATAAAAAATCTGGTCAGCGTTTTTAGCAGTTCTTAAATCATGAGTAATCAAAAAGGTAGTTGAATTATAAGTAAGGCGTTCTAAAGCTTCGGTAACAATTCTTTCGCTACGGTTATCGAGTCCCACTGTAGGTTCATCCAAAATTACAATGGGAGCTTTTCTAATCGCAGCACGGGCGATCGCGATACGTTGTTTTTGTCCACCAGATAACGTTGCACCGCGTTCGCCGACGACGGTATCGTAACCATCTGGCAAATCCAGAATAAAGTCATGGGCATTGGCCAACTGTGCTGCCATGAGTATTTCTTCTTCCGTGGCATTAACGCAACCATAGGCAATGTTGTCTCTAATAGAAGCAGCAAATAGAATACTATCTTGGAGCACAATGCTAATTTGTCTTCTCAAAGAATCAAGGGTATATTCGCGCAAATTATGACCGTCAATGACAACTTGACCCTCTAGCGGATCATAAAGACGCAAAAGTAAACTAACCAAAGTCGATTTTCCGCCTCCAGAAGCCCCAACAAGCGCAATTTTTTGTCCTGGGAAAGCTTTGAAGGAAATATTATTGAGAGTATTAGCTTGATTTTCGTAGGCAAAACTAACATCACGAAACTCAATCATGCCCTGAAACAGAGGTGCAGCATAGGACCATCTTGAATCCCGGACCTCGGGGACGATTTCTAATAGATCGATCACTCGTTCTCCTGATGCGATCGCTTTGGCAATTTGTCCGGTATATTTAGCCAATTGACGCATTGGTTTAAATGCTACTTTGAGATAGGTGATAAATACTAATAAATCCCCTGGAGTAATAGCATGAGTAATAACCAACTGCACCCCTCGCCAAAGGACTATGGCAGTGGCAATTGCCACTAGAACTTCAACCGTTCTTTCTTGCCCTGCCCGTAATCTTTGAGTTTCGGCACTTTCTTTAAGGCTTTTTTTATTTTGTTTGGCAAAAGATTTTTCCAGCATTGATTGCAAAGATAAAGCTTGGACAACTTTAATCGCACCCATCGCCTCTGCGGCATTGGCCGCCATAACACCTTCTCGCTGGCGTTGTTTTTTCGCTACCTTGTGAATACGCCGACTCATCGCAGTGGTTGTCAAGAGAAATAGAGGAAAAATCGCGATCGCAATCAGAGCCAATTGCAGATTTAACCAAATCATGACACCTAACATGCCTAACATAGTCAGAACATTAGTCAGCAAAGGTAAAGCTGCAACTACCGTAACTTCCCGCAGTCTTTCGATATCATAGGTAACGCGGGTAATTAAATCTCCCGTTTTGGCTTTGTGATGAAAAGAGAGGGACAAACTTTGTAAATGAGCATACAGATTAGCTCGGACTTCACTCATGATTCTGGTTGCTGCCACCGCCATTCCCGTAGTACTAAGATAGGCCATCGTTCCCCGTAAAACTGCGATCGCAACTAAACCGACAGCGAGCAAAGATAATAAGCCGAAACTATTGAGATTGTCTAAAAAAGGAACTTTGAGGCTTTCTACCTGAAACCCTTTGTAAATTATTTCATCGAAAATAAACTTTAAAGGCCAAGGTTCGAGCAGACGAAAAACCGTTTCCCCAATTAAAGCCACAAACGAGAGCAAGATTAAATTAATTTGAGGTCGAATTTGCGGCAGAAAATGTTTAAGTATACGCCTAATGCTAGATAGTCTTTTTTCATTTATCATTTGTCAATGCTCAATGTTTAATGCTCAATACTATAGCGATCGCTAATGTACTGATTTAATTGTCTTTCTCCAGCAATCAGAATTTTTTCTAGCCAGGTAGCATATCCCCCAAAAGAAAGTTTTCTAACTAGAGGACGCAATAGGGCTTTATGGCGGCGATGCCCTAAGCGTTTATAGCGCTTTCTAAAATATTTATCTTTCTTGGTAACATCCCATTTTTTTCGAAAACGCTTGAGACTCGCTAACTCCCAAGCATCACTCCAGCGCAACAGAAAATAAGGAATATCAGATAAAGCAAACTTTTCAGCAGTAATATAAGTAACTACTGAATCAGGTTCACAATAGATAGAACCCCCGGCATTAGTTACCATCAGACAAAAATCAATATGCTCCCTTGTACTCAGAAGTTTTTCGTCCAATTGTCCAAGACTCTGAAAAATATCGGTGCGAACTAACATGCAGTGAAACTCGGCAAATTCACATTTTTGACGCTGTAATTGTGATTGAACTTCATCAACAGAACGATTCACAAAATAATGTTTTTCATGAACTTTGCGGCATACTGTTTCATGGCGAATTTCCACAATAATTCTGGCTTCTCCTCCTGCCAAATGAATTTTTGACAAGCGCTCTTGACCAATACACACTAAAGGACAAACTACAGCAGCATCAGTTTCTTCAGCGCAGTGAACTAATTTTTCTAGCCAACCTGGTTCAACATAAACATCATTATCAATGAAAACCAAATATTTACTATCAACAAAATTCAAGCCAATATTCCGCGCTTGATTGGGAGCAAGATATTTTTCTGAACGAATTAATTTAAAGTCTTGGGCTTGAGACTTATTTTGAAGATATTTTTGTACATTGTGAGGTGAATTCCCATCAACATAAACTAAAGAGAAAGGATAATTAGTATTTTTGTAAATGCTTTCTAGAGATTCACGACTATAACTAAAACGTTCTCTTGGCGAGACTATTATTGTGACATCTGGTTGATTCATTTTCCATCTATTACTTATAATTTAAGACTTCTTTTACTCTCTAAGTCCGATTAAATTTTCTTACTTTGTCTACCTAAAACTCAAACGACTTCCATTACAGATGGAGCAGATTGAGCTAAAACTTTGTCATAGATTTTTTCCCAGTTGGCTTGTTCTACAGCAGGGTTTAAATCTTGAAGGACTTTTTGTTTGGCAGCTTTCCCAAAGGTTTTTCTCAGTAGAGGACGATTCATTAATTTCGCGATCGCGATCGCCAATTCTTCACTAGAATAGGGATTAACTAATAAACCATTAACTCCATCTTCAATAATCTCGCCAATAGCATCAACATTAGTTCCGATCATAGCTCTTTCGGCCAACATAGCTTCAAGCAAAGCATTAGGACAACCATCATTAAGAGAAGGAATTGTAAAAATATCCATATATGGTAGATAAGCTAATACTTCTTCGCGGCTAATTGTTCCTGTAATGACAATATTGTCTTTTAGTCCACTTTTCTCCAACTCTTTTTCCCAGTATTTACTTTCTTTAGCCACAAAATCCCCGACAAATAATAAAGTAAATTCTGTTGTTAAATTTTTGCAAGCATCTAATAAATATTCGATCCCCTTTTTATCGCGAAAATTACCCACAGTACCAATAACTGTTCCTCGTAATTTACTGACTAATAATGGCGTAACCAAATCACTAAAATTTACCGAAGCAATAGAATTTAAAAAGGCAGAAGATTTATGCAATATTGGGGGAGAAAATAATCTTGCTCGGTGCATCAAATCCTGACTAACAAAAGTGATCCAAGAAGAGTTTTCTAGGGTCCAGGCAATTTGTTTTTGCTGTCGGCAATCAAAGATATGTTTGTGTAAATCGGCACCCCGCACACTATTAATTACTGGAATATTATTCTCTTTGGCCAACATTGTGGTTAAAAAGCCAGTTTCATTAATGAAAAAAGCATGGACAACATCAAATCGATATTTTCTATGGAGAGTAGTTAATTGTCCATAAATATCCATTAAATAATCTTGTTTGCGAGTTACTTTGGAGCGAATTGCCGGATACAGACGATGAAGAATAATGCCATTCTGTTCGCTAGTCTTACAAGCTGTACGACGAAATTTTCCCGCTTTAGCCAATGCTTCTTCTTTACTAAATACCGAACGGAAAACTGCGACATGGACTTGATATCCTAAACTTTTTAATAATAAAGCAATGCGTTTTGCAGAGACTCCTACTCCACCAACATCTGGGGGAAATTCTTGAGCTGTTAAGCAAATTGTTTGACTAGATTTCATGAGTAACATAATATGCTGGGCTATTTTAAGTCTTAAAATTCTATGAGATGCAATTTTTTTGCCATTCTCTTTCAATGATTATTTAGGCAACTTTAGTGATTGTTTTTTTCGCATCACGTTGCACTCTTTTGGCAACAAGACTATTTTCCGGCGCTCGACGACCAATCCCAATGTAATAAAAGCCCGCAGCCGCTAAAGTATCGATATCAAGATGATTACGTCCGTCGATAATTAGGGGATTATTCATTATTTTTGCCAGTTGAGTATAGTTCCAAGATTTAAATTCTTGCCAATCGGTAACTAAGACTAAAGCATCACAATCTTTAGCTAAATCAATTGCGTTATTTTCTAGATCAATCGTCGAGAGAATAGGATGGTGATAGATAGATTGAATTAAAGGATCATAGGCTTTTACTTTCGCTCCCAGTCGGGTTAATTCTTCAATCAAATCAATTGTTGGGGCATCCCGAAGATCATTAGTATTAGGTTTAAAAGTCAGTCCTAGTAAGCCAATGGTTTTACCCTTAAGTATTTTGAGAACTTGCTGTAGCTTGTCGATCACTAATACGCGCTGATTAGTATTAACTTTAACAGCCGATTTTAATAATTGAGCATCGTAACCATAATCAGCTGCGGTATGGATTAATGCTGAAACATCTTTAGGAAAGCAAGAACCACCCCAACCAATCCCAGATTGCAAAAACTTATTACCAATTCGAGAATCTAAACCAATGCCTTGAGCAACTTGAGTAATGTCTGCGCCTACTTTGTCGCAAATATTGGCGACTTCATTAATAAAACTGATTTTAGTTGCAAGGAATGAATTTGCTGCATATTTGATGGTTTCTGCGGAGTTTAAATCAGTCATAACAAGAGGAACAGTTTGAGGAGATAATTGTCCGAGAAAATCTATAGCCGGAATTTTTCTGTCTACGATAGGTTGATAAAGTTCTTTCATTAAAGAAATTGCTTGGTCACTACTGCCGCCAATGACAATGCGATCTGGGTTGAAAGTATCGTGAATTGCCGAGCCTTCTCGGAGGAATTCTGGGTTACTAACCACATCAAACTGAGGAATATTGTCTAATTGTCTTTTGACTATTTCACTATTAATAATTTGACGAACCCAATCGCCTGAACCAATGGGAACAGTAGATTTATTGACAATTACTTTGTATTCGCCGCTAATTGCCAATCCAATTGATCGCGCTACTGCTTCGACATAACGAATATCACTATCTCCTGTTGGCAAAGCCGGTGTTCCCACCGCAATAAATAAAATTTGACTGTTCGCGATCGCATTATTGATATTTTTCGTAAAATTTAGTTTGCCGGCAACCATTGTCGAACGCATAATCTCCTCCAATCCCGGCTCATAAATTGGAGATTCTCCCGATTGCATCAATGCGATCTTTTCTTTATTGTTATCAACACAAATAACCTGATGACCAATATGAGCCAAACAAACTCCAGTGACTAAACCAACATATCCCGTTCCAATTACACATACACGCATAGTATTTACCATTGAATATTGAACATTGACATTTTATTTATCATCGAAGATAAAAATATTGATGATTAATGAATTAAGCTTGATGTACTAGCTTGTTGCTGTGAATAGCTAATAATTTGAGGTAGTTTTTTGTGTTATTTACTCCATATAAATTGAGGTTTAACTCTCTGGGATTTTGGGATAAATAATCAATAATTTGTTGAGAAAAATCTTCTGGTTGCAAATTTTCTGGATCAATCATTTTTACTCTGCCAAGATAATCTAATTTTTTCACACGAGTTTCTTGTTCTTTATCGTTATTTCCTTGAAATGCCATCATCATCGCTTTGACTCCTGTACTTAGGATATTCATCGTAGTGTTATAACCAGACATTCCAATGGATAAATCGGCTTGTCGCATATAGTCAAGTAAATTAGAGGTATAGCGTTCAACATTAATATTGTTTTGTTGACTAGTTATCTGTTGCAATTTGTCAAATACTTCCTGGGGGCAAAATGGCCCTGTAAATACTTGAATGTGATGGGGTATTTTGTGCTTTAAAAAAGGTGCGGTTTTAGCGACAGATTCTAATAAATCATGTCCAAATCTTCCTCCTCCAACACTAACTAAAATTAATGGTTGTTTTCTTCCCCAAACTTCCGAGGACTCCCGCATGCTTGGGCTATCTTGAACTACATAGCCTGTATAATATACAGGGCATTTCAAATCTTTAATCCGAGAAAAACTAAGGTCTAATGTTATAAAACTTGGATCACCGTGGATTAATAACATATCGAAATACTTATTAATCAAACGACAAACTTTTGCTTCATGGCGCTTTTGATTTTGTTTGGTGACAACTATATCTCTGACACTAGAAACAATTTTTGTGCCCATTGTCTTAGCTTTTTCCAGCAAAGGAATCAACTCAAATGAAAACCGTTTTCTCCCAAAAGGAAATAATTCAACAATTAAAATGTCTGGCCTAAAGTGATCGCATACATTTAATAAAATTTCTTTTCTATTTTGTTCTACTTCTTTCATTGTTAGACCCGGATCAACAGGCATCAGCTCTTGAAACTCTGAATCTGTTTTAACAGCAGGTATATTAATAACTTCAATTCTTTGAGGAAATTTAAATTCGTCAATAACTTGTCCGCCATTGATAAAACAAATCTCAAATTCGGGAATTAACCCTTTGACGATTTCAATACTTCGAATGAGATGACCCATCCCTAAGATATGTTGACAATAAAACATCAATTTGGGCATGATTTAAATAATTATAAGATTGATAAGCAGTTAGATATTTCTTTAGATAGCAATAGGATAAAAGCTATTAAAATATCTAGAATTAATCGGTAGGCCAAATTTTCTGTGGTTAGGCAATAAATTTAAAATCTCTCTTTGAACATTAATTAGGCCGTCAAAATTTAAATTAGAGATAACTTTATGATTGTTATCTAGTTGCTGGCTAATCGCTTGACCCAAGTTTTCTGGGGTTAAGTTGTCTGGTGCGATCGCAGACAATAAACCTAAGCTCTCCATTCTCAGAGCCCGGATTAATTGTTCTTGTGAGGGTTTACAACGAGGTACAACTACAGCCTTTTTCCCCAAGGAAAGTATTTCTGTGATCGTGTTATAACCCGCCATCGAAACTACAAGATCAGCAGATTGTAGATAATTCATCAAATGCTCGGTAAAATCCAAAGTAATAATATTGGAGTATTCATCAATTGTCTGTAGTAATTCTTGTCTTTCCTTTGATGGCATTTCACTACCAAAAACGATTAAAGTTTTACAACTAAATTTACTCCTAATATTGGATATGGCTAATAAATAATTTTTAATCAAAGAATAACCATCTTCTCCCCCACCAGGTGTTACCACGATTAATTGTTCTTGTTCTTTTAAGTTGAGTTTCTCGCGGATTAATTCTACAGAAATTTTCGGGATTTTTTTTCTGAGATAGCCACAAAATATCGTATTCTCTTTAATTATCTGGGGGAATTGATATTCCTTGACTAGATTAAATACTTCGGCCGTGCCCACAACCAAAACACGGTCATAATAGTATTGAATAGCCTGGTAATATCTTTGTTTTTGCCATTCTTTGATTGTCACTTGAGGGCTATCTAAAACATCTCGCAATAATAAAACCAGTTTAGTTCTGGGAGCATGGGTTTTTAACAAATCCAAAGACGCTTTTAATTCTCCTAATAATCCGTAGGGTTTTTTATCAACCAAAATCAAATCTGGTTTAAAGTTAATAATTGCAGTTTTAATTAAATTAGATCGAAGTTGAACAGTTTCAGCCACATCAGAAGTTAAATATTTTGCTGCTAAGTTCCCATTCCGATCACGGCCTAAAAATGGTAGTTTTATATAATCTAATCTGACAGGAATTGTAAAATTTTGAATTGCGGGTGAGCCGGATAAAACAAGGATAGATACTTCGGGAATATTTTCTAATAAATGCCGGCAAACTGACAACATACGGCGGATATTTCCTAAACCAAAGGCATCGTGAGAATACACTAAAAGCCTCATGGACAACACTCCTTTTTGTAATGTGGATTACTTACAAGTATTTAACACAGCCATAAAAGAGTCATTAAGCTTATGTGAAACAAGATGAAGCTTACATGAGAAAATTCTTAATTTGTTGGATATTGCCACATGATAAATAATAAGTAATAAACAATAAGTGATAAGTAATAAGTGTTAAATGCTAAATGTAAAACTTTGGGAAGCCAGAACTAGGATTTTTGCTTGGTATCTGGGCTTGAGTGCTATTTTAGTTGGCCTTTCGATTCCAGTCTTTACCCAATTAGCAATTCTTCAAGTAGATCAAAGAGTAAGAGAAGACCTGAAAGAAGAACTCGATGCTTTTGAAAAATTTTCCCAGGAAGATAGTGATCAAGATATTAAACTTATTTTTGATCGCTTTTTACAATATAAAATTCCCGCAGATAAAACCTTCTTGATTGCCACCATTAACGGTAAATTTTATCGTTCCAGTCCCATTAGTCTTCCTCAAGCTATCTCTGGTGACTCTTCTCTAATCACCGATTTAGCCCAAACCACAAGTCCGATTCGAGGAAAAAATCTAGTTATAGATCCTCAGGTGGGAGATATTATCTATAAGGCAGAACCTATTAAGACCGATGGACATAGTCAAGGAGTCTTGATTGTCGCAAATATTGCCCAAGGAGAAAGAAAAGAAGTTATCTCGGCAATGATTATTGCCATAGAAGTGTTGGTCATTACATTCTTCTTAGCTTTAATTTTGGCCTGGAAAGTTGCAGGCACAGTCTTGAAACCAGTTCGTACCTTGATTAATACGGCCAATATCATTAGCGACAAAGATCTTACTCAAAGAATTCCTGTTCGAGGTCAAGGGGAAATGGCAGAGTTAGCCCAAACCTTTAACAACATGATGAATCGGTTAGAAGTAGCTTTTAGGAGTCAGCGACAATTGCTCAATGATGCTAGTCATGAGCTCAGAACTCCCATTACTATTGTTCGTGGTCATTTGGAATTATTAGAATATGATGATTCTCAAGAGGTTGCAGAAACTATTCCTCTAGTTCTCGATGAATTAGATCGCATGAGTCGGCTCATAGAAGACTTATTAGTCCTTGCTAGATCGGAACGAAGAGATTTCTTAATTTTAAAATCCGTGGATTTAGATGATTTTACTCGGAAAATGTATCGAAAAATGCAAGGTTTGGGAGAGAGGCAATGGCAACTAGATAGCACAGGAGAGGGGACAATTAAAATTGATCGAGACCGCATCGTTCAAGCAATGATGAATCTTGCTCATAACGCAGTAAAGTACACCACCAGCAAAGATACCATCGCTCTTGGTTCTTCTATTGATGAAAAACATATTTACTTTTGGATTAGGGATACAGGAATTGGCATTCCCCTAGAAGATCAAAAAAAGATTTTCTGTCGATTCGTCCGTTCTAGTAACAATCAAAATACGACTAAAGGAATAGGACTTGGATTATCTATTGTTTCTGCGATCGCAAGAAGTCATAATGGTCGTGTAGAGTTATTTAGCCAAGTAGACAAAGGCTCTACTTTTAAAATTATTTTGCCGAAAAATCCTGAACCATAACTATTTTTCAATACCAATGATAAGTTATAATCAAAAGTTGATTTTTAGCTAATTTTTTTGAACTTTAATGATTTTTAGCATAAAATAATAACTCATAAAAACAAAATATTAATTTTGAAATTAAATGAATAATATTCTGATTGCTGAGGACGAAACTCGCATCGCTGCTTTCATGGAAAAAGGGCTCAAGAAAAATGGTTTCCAGACGGCGATCGCTTCTGATGGAGAACAGGTCTTAAGCATGATGCAAAGTAATGATTTTGATCTCCTACTTCTTGATCTTGGATTACCAGTTAAAGATGGTTGGCAAGTATTACAAGAATTGAAAAATCAAGGAAATGAAATTCCGATTATAGTTGTGAGCGCTTACGATAATCCAGAACCGACTGAAGAGACAAGTAACTATGTAACTAAACCATTTCGGTTTCAAGATTTACTAGAAAGAATTAAGTCCAATCTTTAAGTAATCAAACATAAAGCTCCATCTTGACTGATATTTTACCAATTATTAGTAAACTAGGAGTAGATCATCAAATCATGTCTTTCGAAAGTTGTATCTCGAAATATTTGGTGGTAAATGTTTAATGTTTTATCGTTAGATGAATAGAATTCTGATTGCCGAAGACGAATCTCGTATTGTCTCTTTCCTGGAAAAAGGGTTAAAGTCTAACGGGTTTACGACTACAGTGGCAAAAGACGCAGAAGAAGCAATTGGTCTTGTTTTGAGTAATCGCTTTGATTTACTTCTCTTGGATTTAGGACTGCCTAAAAAAGACGGCTTAGAAGTTCTTGAGCAACTGCGAGGCCAAGGTGCAACTTTACCGATTATTATTTTGACAGCAAGGGATGATATTAATGATAAAGTTTCAGGATTAGAAGGCGGGGCTGATGATTATGTGACTAAGCCATTTCGCTTTGAAGAATTACTTGCTAGGATTCGTTTGCGTATGCGAAAGTCTCAGGCCGCATCTCATAATGGAAAAATCACAACTCAGTTACAAATTAATAATCTGACCCTCGATTTGCATACAAGAAAAGTAATCTTCAATGGACAAGAAATCGAGCTGCCAGCTAAGGAGTTTTGCCTTTTAGAAACTTTTATGTCTCATCCTGAACAGGTTATGACAAGGGAACAGCTTTTAGATCGGGTTTGGGGTTTTGATTACGATCCAGGTTCTAATATTGTTGATGTTTATATTGGTTATCTTCGGAAAAAGTTGGGTAGTAAGGTCATTAAGACTGTTAGAGGGGTTGGATATTGTTTGAGTCAGATGTAGAGTCTAGTGCAGATAGGCGGAAGTAATGAGTAATAAGTAATGAGTAATAAGTAATGAGTATTAGCATATTTATGAGCTATCATTTTAGTCTGTCTCGATGTTGATTGTTTTTTTTCGCCATAAATAGGTGACAATCAACAGATGGCAATGATTAAATACCAACTAAAAATGTGTTCTCACTAACCAAAACCAGTGGTCGTCAAAGAGAAATTCTAGAGATAGTCCTCAGTAATGGCTGGGGCTACATGAAAAGCCTATTGCTAGGAGGCAAAGCCGGTGAGCCCAAACTGCCACCTCCTGCGGTATTTCGCAAAATATTAATTGAATTAGGGCCATTTTATGTCAAAATTGGTCAGCTTTTAAGTACGCGACCCGACCTGTTATCCCCGGACTATATTGCAACTTTAACCGCGCTGCAAGCGAGTGTGCCACCGATTCCTTGGTCAGAAGTCGAAATCGTCATCGCCCAACAGCTTGATAGGCCGATCGCTGAGGTTTTCACTAGTATTGAGCCGATCGCGATCGCAGCAGGTTCGATCGCTCAAGTTCATCGTGCCATTTTAGTCACTGGAGAAGAGGTGGCCCTAAAAGTTCAACGTCCGGGAATCGAACGTATTGTCGATAAAGATATTATCTTGATCAAAGCGATCGCAGAATTGGTATCCTTAACCGATTTTGGTCAAGACTATGAGATTAATGCTCTAGCCGAAGAATTTACCGAGGCCGTTAAAGCAGAATTAGATTTTACGAAAGAAGCTCATTACACCGACACTTTGCGTGGAAATCTAGCCAAAAGTAGTTGGTTTAAACCCGAACAAATTGTGATTCCCAAAATAAATTGGGACTTAACTAACCAAAAACTCTTAGTCATGGAATGGTTGGTCGGCAAGCCAATTCTGAAAGCAGATATTCCGCTGACTTCCACCGCAAAACTTAATCCACAGCAAATTACTACCTTATTATTTCGAGCATTTTTTGAGCAAATGTTCATTGATGGTTTTTTTCATGCCGATCCCCATCCCGGAAATATTTTCTATTTAGAAGATGGCAGGGTGGCCCTAATCGATTGTGGTTCCATTGGTAGACTAGACCCGCGAACCCAAAAGCTACTTACCGAAATGCTTCTCGCGATCGTCGATATGGATGCTAGTCGCTGTTCACAATTAACCTTAGAACTTTCAGAAAGCGAGCAAATTCCCAATCTAGCTCGTTTGGAAAATGACTATGAACTGATTTTACGTCGCTACTATAATCGCAATCTTGCTCAAACCAATTTTAGTGAGGTTTTCTCCGCAATTCTACAAATCGCCCGTAATAATAAAATCAAATTACCTCGCAACACGGGTTTGTTTGTGAAAACCTTAGCTAACCTAGAAGGAGTTGCCCGTGAACTAAACCCCAATTTGAATTTATTAGCAGAAATCAGACCTTTGATGACGGATATTTTTCGCCGTCAATTCATTGGGGATACTCCTGTGGCTAGTCTTTTAAGAACCTTGCTAGATTTTAAATCTTTATCTTTGCAATCTCCCCGTCAGTTTGAATCATTACTAGATCGCTTTAGTTCTGAAACTTTGCAATGGAATGTAAAGGTTCCTCAAATTGATACTCTGCGTCGGAGTATTGACGATTCTGCTAATCGCTTATCTTTTAGTATTGTTGTTGGTTCTTTAATTATGGGGGCTGCAATTATTTCTGCTGGGGCACAAACTCAACAATTGTCTTTAATTACTAATGTTTTGTTCGCCGCTGCCAGTTTTTTAGGACTGTGGTTAATCGTTAGTATTTTACGTTCCGGTAGACTTAAGTAAGCAACAAGACATCCAACGATAGTTTGCCATTGGCAGCATTACGTCTTTCAAGACAGCAGAAAATTGATCGCAGGGCCTAGGGGAACAATGCCAGTAGGATTAATAGTTTTATGGCTTTGATAATAATGCTTTTTAATATGAGCAAAATTGACAGTATCTGCTACACCTGGAATTTGATAAAGATCTTTGACATAATTCCATAGATTAGGATAATCAACGAGGCGACGAATATTGCATTTAAAATGTCCTACATAAACAGGGTCGAACCGAACTAATGTGGTAAATAATCGCCAGTCTGCTTCAGTAATTTGCTCCCCAGTGAGATAGGGTTGGCTAAAGAGGCGTTGTTCAAGTAAATCGAGAGTCTCAAACAAAGGATGTAGCGCTTCTTCATAAGCTTCTTGTGTAGTTGCAAAACCACATTTATAGACGCCATTGTTAACATTTTTATAAACTAAATCATTAAGGCTATCGATTTCAGGTCTTAATCGTTCAGGATAGTAATCCCCAGCTTTAGCACCCAAATGGTCAAAGGAACTGTTGAACATGCGAATAATTTCGGAAGATTCGTTATTCACAATTGTTTGAGTCTTTTTATCCCACAAAATGGGCACTGTAACTCGGCCCGTAAATTTGGGATCAGCTTTTGTATAAATTTGATGCAAATATTTAACGTTAAATAACGAATCTGGAATGACACCTTCCCCCGGAGCAAAAGTCCAACCATGTTCGCCCATATACCAATTAACAACGGAAACTGAGATCATTTCCTCCAGTCCTTTGAGTACTCGGAAAATCAGAGTGCGGTGAGCCCAAGGGCAGGCATAGGAAACATAGAGATGATAGCGTCCAGCTTCTGCTTGAAAACCACCTTTCCCCGTAACTCCTGGTTGACCATCGGGAGTTACCCAATTGCGAAACTGCTGTTCTTGACGAACAAATTTTCCCTTGGTACTGCTGGTGTCATACCATTGGTCATGCCACATTCCATTAATCAAAAGTCCCATAGTTTTCCCCAAAATTTGGCTAAAGTTGCACAGAATCTTACTTGAATAAATTTACTGTAGCGGGTTTTAGAGTACCACTATCCCTCCTAATTTTTTGACATGCTGAGAATAGTTCTGGAGTGTACCAAAAATTGTAAGCTTAGTTCTAAACCAGAGATCGCATCTGGAGATCATCAGGCTACTAAACTCCATGATTCAATAGCTTAAATTCCGCTAAAATGAGGGCAACTATCCCTCCTTAAGCAGCGATCGCATCAGATGTCAGAGATTCAACCTAATTCCAGAAGAGAAGCCCGACAGCAAAGAATTCAGAAAATCATTAGATATGGTGGTTTTGCCGGAACTGGAATTGGCAGTGCGGCAATTTTTGGGTTTTTGAGCCAAGGTCAGATTGAAGCAGCCGCAATATCTGCGTTGTTAACAGTTGTAGTGACGGGATTTGCGATCGCATATAAATTCCTCTCAGGAGTCACCAACCGGGTTTTAGACAAAATTGAAGAAGAACTAGATAACCTCGAAGAACCGATCGCCCAGTGGATCGTCAACCAACCGAAACGAGTTTTTACCTGGGCTTGGTGGTGGAAGATCAACTCCCAATTCCAAAATAAATATTATGAGAGTTTGATCGATACCTTTCGAGAATTAAAAATAGAGGGATTCCGCATTGGCTTACCAGTGTTGGATTTAGAAAATGTTTTTGTCTCACTACAAGTTGCCCCAGAAATTCCTGAAAAAGCTACTGGGTCAATGATTCACCAGCAAATAAAAACAGGCAACCAAGAAATTTGGGATTTTTTAAAGCAAAGCACCAAGAAAGAATTTCAAGCCTTTCGTCGTTTAGCGGTTATTGGGCCGCCTGGCTCAGGGAAAACTACCTTACTGAAGCATTTGACACTGATTTATGCCAAAAAGCAAAGTAAAGTCTACAATGCACCCAAATTAATTCCCATACTCTTATATTTGCGGGATATTCGTCATCTAATTCTTGCTGAGCCATTACCAAACTTGCCCTTTTCTATAAATTATTCCAAGAATTTCCCTGGATCTTCTTTCAATTTATCGAAAGGTCAGAAATTGACATTACGGCTTATGAATTTGTCGCCCCAGAAATCAAACAACGTGCCTTTCGACTCGATGGTTTATTTGCAACCAAAGATGAATATAACGATTTACCACTTTACTTTGTAGAAGTACAGTTTTATAAAGAAGCAGACTTTTATGATCGCCTGTTTCCTAGTATCTTTCTCTATTTCAGTCAATATAAACCAAAAAATCCTGAATGGTTTGTCATTGTTATCTTCGATCGCAAAAGTAATGATGTCGCCATTCCGACAAGATATAGAGAAATATCACAACAGAGATTGCAGAGAATATATCTTGATGAGCTCTCAACACAAGAGCCACTCGATCTTGGAATCGGTATACTAAAATTAATAGTAGAATCAAAACGCAAAGCAGGAGAATTGGCCAGAAATTTAATTACCAGAACCAAACAAGAAGCTAAAAATAGTATTAATCAGCAACAATTGCAAGAATTAATTGAAACCATAATTATTTATAAATTCCCGAAACTAAGTTATGAGGAGATAGAAAAGATGTTAAATTTGCAAGAAATCAAACAAACTAGAGTTTATCAAGATGCTAAACAAGAAGGGAAATTAGAAGGAATTGAAGAGGGTATTGAACAAGGTATTGAGAGAGGAAAATCACAACAAAAACTAGCAATGATTCCCCTATTGCAAGAATTAGGCTTGACTATTGAACAAATTGCTCAAAGATTAGAAATTTCAGTTCGAGAAAACATCAAATAAATTCGGAAATTTCCTGTTCGTAAAATAGTTCGACTCCAGAACAATCTACTTTTGAGACTAATTTTGCGATCGCGACTCAAAAACTAGCTTTCTTGGTACAAAAAAATAGGAAGGTAATTCGAGTAGTGCAAAAAGTCTTGATCATTCGCGTATATCTTCATTTTCATTGATAGATAAATTTGTAGCCATAATCACACTAAACTTTACATTTGATTTCTTAGCGTTTTCTCCTTTGTGCCTTGGCTAGGTCGACATTCCCTTGCGTCTGATACTAACCTGCGTTCATAGACGTAAGATCATTTTTAATTCTCTTTGCGTCTTTGCCCAGAACACGAAGCTGGGTAAACGTCTTTGCGCGAGATAAAAAACACTTTATAAATAAAATCTAATTGATAAATTAACTTGCTTGAAAAAGTTTGACTCCAGAACAATCTATCTTCGAGACCAAATGAGCGATCGCCTTACCCGAAACAGGCTCTTGCCAATCCGCTGCAATTTCCGCCAAAGGAACCAACACAAAAGCCCGCTCGCTCATCCTCGGGTGGGGAATCGTCAGCACAGAATTATCTATCACCAAATCGCCATACAAAATAATATCGAGATCCAGCGTCCTCGCGCCCCATTTTGTCTCGGCACTTCTGATGCGACCAAACTGTAACTCGATCGCCTGAAACAAAACCAACAACTCCTCAGGTGTTTGCTCCACGTTCAAAACAGCACAACCATTGAGATAATCAGGTTGGGGCGGCCCCACAGGTTCTGTACGATACCAACTCGAAACAGCAACTAAACTTATTCCTGGAGTTTGCCCAAGAATTTTTATCGTCTGCTCCAAAGTAGCCAAAGAATTACCTAAATTGCTACCTAACGCGATCGCGCATCGATTACCCATTAGATCCCCAACTGAAAGTTAAATGCTAAATGTTAAATGTTAGAGGATTTTTGTAAGTGGCATGAGATTTTTACTATAATTTACGAACCCCAGAAAAAAAAATATGAGCTTCAGGAAATCCTGGCAGCATTCTTTTAGGTTCCAACATAAACCATGCTAAATCCCAATTTGGATGAAATCCAACTGACGAAAGAGGATTATCAAACATATTCTCGTCACATTATATTGCCAGAGGTGGGGCTGGACGGACAGAAACGCCTCAAGGCAGCCAGTGTACTTTGTATCGGTACTGGCGGATTAGGTTCTCCGTTACTGTTATATCTTGCCGCGGCAGGAATTGGCAGAATCGGAATTGTTGACTTCGATATTGTTGATAATTCCAATTTGCAACGCCAAATTATTCACGGTACTTCTTGGGTCGGCAAACCCAAAATCGAATCGGCTAAAAATCGCATTCTACAAATTAACCCCAATTGCCAGATAGATTTATACGAGACAGCTTTAACTTCGGCCAATGCCTTAGAAATCCTAGAACCCTATGATGTAGTCGTAGATGGGACAGATAACTTCCCGACTCGCTATCTCACTAACGATGCTTGTGTACTATTAGACAAACCAAATGTCTACGGTTCGATTTTCCGCTTTGAAGGACAAGCCACAGTCTTTAACTATGAAGGCGGCCCCAACTATCGCGATCTTTACCCCGAACCACCACCGCCGGGAATGGTTCCTTCCTGTGCTGAAGGGGGTGTATTGGGTGTGCTTTGTGGCATTATCGGCACAATTCAAGCTACCGAAACTATCAAAATTATTCTGGGGGCCGAAAATACCCTAAGTGGTAGATTGTTGCTCTACAATGCCTGGGATATGAGCTTTAGAGAGCTTAAATTACGTCCTAATCCAGAACGACCCGTAATTGAAGAACTTATTGATTACCAACAATTCTGCGGTATTCCCCAAGCCCAAGAAACAGAAACTATGATTCCAGAAATGAGCGTTCAAGAGCTGAAGCAACTTATGGATAGTGGCTCAGACGATTTTATACTGTTGGATGTTCGCAACCCCAATGAGTATGAAATAGCCAAGATCGATGGTGCAGTTCTCATTCCCCTAGGAGATCTCGAAGCTGGCTCTGGAGTTGATAAAGTTAAGGAATTAGCCAATGGTCATCGTGTAATTGCTCATTGTAAGTTGGGCGGGCGATCGGCGAAGGCTTTAGCCATTCTCAAGGAAGCAGGTATTGAAGGAACTAATGTCAAAGGTGGCATTAACGCCTGGAGTCAAGAAATTGATTCTAGTATCCCTCAATATTAATTACTAAGAAGGCAGAGGGCAGAAACTATTCTCTCTCTGTTCTCTCTTTCTAAAATCTGAGGGTGGTTCGCATCAAACCAATAATAATTGCGTTGTTCTCATTATTATGCTCAGGATTAGTAATAGTCAAAATACCAGGCGTTAGGGAAATCTTCTCGGTTAGAGGGTAATTATAGGAAAGCTCTAAATGCAGCGAAGTGTCCTCATCTTCTCTATCAGGGACATCGCTACTAGTTAATTTGGGAGGCAATCCCAGGACAAAGCTTAATTTACTACCTAGCTTTCCGAGATCATTATAAGAAGCTGTTAAGGCGGCAGTCCAGATGTCCGCATTCGCACCCGTAGAAGCGTCCAGGCCACTTGCCGCAGGAGAAGATTTGGCGACAGTACTAATATAGCCAACCCATCCCCCCAGCTCTACGCGATCGCTGACCTGATAGGAAGTAGAGATGTTGAAATTATCTGAGGAAGTCGCGGTTTCTAGTCCGAAAGGCGATTGAGCAAATAAGCTTCCCGTAAAACCCGTCAGGTTAGTGGTTAAGCGGGGTTCGGGAGTGAAAAAATGGGCATAGGTAAAAGAAACCCCAAAATTATCTGAAGGAGTTAAGGTAATTTGCCCCAGAGCCGAATAATCACCGTTAAAAAATCCCTTACTAGGTTCGGGATCATTGGGTGAACCTGCATAATAAGTAGCTCCTGCACCAATGAGATCGGTAAATTGATAGTAAACCCCACCTCCTGCACCAAAACCCAGGTCGTATAAAGGATTATTAAAACCAAACAAAGAAATAGTAGAAGCTCGATTGAGCACGGGGATAAAAGCACTAGAAGATTGGCGTGCTCCAGCAATATAAGCCTGACCTTTATCTCCTATGGGAAAACGATAAAATATTTGTCCTATTCTGACATTGTTTCCGGTATTGCTAGCAACCCCGAGAAAAGTCATCTGCGTTCCCGTCGTTCTAAGACCATAACCAGTAAGATTGCTTCCTTCAATACGGGTGCGAAATAAATCTCTACCTGAGAAACTAGTGTCAAAGTTCAAGCGCGCTCTAGCTCCAAAAGTTGTAACGGAGTCGAGATTTTCTGTCGGAGTTTGCCCTGAAGGCACAGCTTTTTTATCGCCAAAGGCGTGAACTAGTTGAAAAGCTACTTCTCCTCTGAGTATGGAAGTAGTCGAAAAATTATGATCTTCGAGAAAAGCAACTCTATCTTCTAGTTGATCAGTTTTATTTTGAACTACAATTAGCTCTTGCTCAAATTCTTTGATTAATTTTTCTAGTTCGGCTAAGTCTTCTTCAGTGAACTGTTCAGATAACTTGGAGATCGCAATGGTTTCCATTTTTTGCAAACAACTATTTAAGGCTGCGGCAAATTCAAAACGACTAATATTGCGATCGCCCTTAAAGGTATTGTCTTCATAGCCGGCAAAACAACGATGGCGATTGATTAATTTTACCAATGCGCCATATGCCCAATCAGTTGGTTTGATGTCTCTTAGATCACTAACTTTTGTTACCGGCCCCAGATTTGTATCCTCTTGGGTTTGTAGATCATATTGTGCGATTTGAGCCAAAGTTTGATTTATTGGGTCATCAAAGCTTGGGTTTTCTGTGGTGACGAATATGTCTGCGGTATCGCTGTTAGAGAATGAATTTAAGTTATCAATAATCAGAAATGATTCCGACTCAGCAGGACTCGAATCAAGAAATAAATCATTCTCCTGTGCCGCTACTGGAGAGAGCAAACTCAAATTGCAACCTAATATTGCTGAAGTGAATGATAGTGGCACACCAACAACAGTTAATTTATCCATAAACCTTATAATTATTCCCCATTACCTATTACCCATTACCCTAATAAGGTCTAACCTTTAAGTCGTTATTCACAAGCTCAATAACCTTTTGACTAGTATTCTCAGGAATCCTGGTATATTCCAAGTCTTCATTAAACTCTTGTCCTGAGGTTAAAATCCAAGTAATAAATTCTTGAGTTGCCTCTTTTGCCTCTGCCGTCGGATATTTTTGAGGAATCAAAAGCCAAGTTAAACCCACCAAAGGATAACCCTCTTCTGGTTCCTGAGCATTGGCGATCGTAAAATCCTCGTTAAACTCGATATTTGCTAAAGCTTTTTTCGTTTCTTCTACATTAGGTCTGGCATATTTACCTGCGAGATTCTCTAACCTAGCCATCGGTAGATTATTCTCGGCGGCAAAACTTGCTTGAACATAACCAATTGCACCATCAATACGTCTTACCTCTGCTGCTACTCCACTATCTTGCGCTCGTTGAGCATAGAGTTCAAAGCCCCAATCAGGTTGGCGACTAGCTGCAATCTTGCCATCACTTATGCGATTGAGATATCTGGTCAGCAGAAACGTAGTACCGCTATTATCCGATCGCGTGACGACCTGGATTTTTTTATCTGGTAAACGAGCGCTGATTTGGCTCCAGTTGCCAATTTCACCAGTAAAAATTTTGGCTAATTGTTTACGAGATATTTTGATGTCGGTTGTGACATTTTGCAGATTATAAACAATCGCGATCGCGCCACCAGCCGTCGGAACAGTAACTAACCCATCTTCCATTTGTGATTTTTCGATGGGAGTAGGAATCAGGGTACTAGAGCCAACATCAACAGCTTGATTGATAAAAAAACGAATTCCCCCGCCGCTACCAATAGAGGAATATTTAAACTCGGTTCCCGATGAACGCTGGTATTCAGTTTGATATTTCTGATAAAGAATTTCGGGAAATGAAGCCCCTGCACCCTTAATGGTTTGAGCCTGAACTGCATTGGCCCCCACAGCAAACGCGATCGTCGTGATCAGCGAAAAATAACTTAGATTCATCGTTTTACGGCAATGGGTTGATTTTTAAAGTTGTACCATCAGCAGGAATTTCGACCCAAAAATCTTCCCCAATGACGATTTCATAGTAATAATCAAAAGAAGTATATCTGGTACTACGCCAAGTAGAAACGATTTGAGCATCAGGTAACCAATAATTAAGGATTTTCATCACTTCTGCTGGAACCGCACTGGCTTCTACTTGCTCATCAATTTCGACAATCTGACCGTTGGATTGAATGTCAACTTCAAAATCAAAGCCTTGCTGGTTTTGTCCTCCGAGTTCATAAACCAAAGAGCCATCCGGACCAATCTCTATATTCGCGTAAGTTGGGTCTGCTCCACTTACAGCATTGGCTGCGGATAAAACAGTATTGGGGACTTGGGACAAGTCTATTTTTTTCTGGATTGTTCCTAGCTTCTGAGCAATTAACATCCCATCAGTCTCGATTAAAGATTGAGCTTGCGCATCTGCTAAAGAAAAAGGGAGCGCCAGAGCAAATATTGCTGTGGTAGTTAAAATCTTTTGTCCAATGTTCATGGGAAAAATCATTATTTTGGGATGGATAGTTCTATCCTATTGTTAGGTATTTCATATTTATTGATAGCCTATTTGTTAAAATAAACAGCTCAATACATAGCAAAAGAGACCTTAACCATCTTAAGGGTTGAGCAATTCCCCAAGCAATTTTACTTAAAAATAATTTACCTAAAAAAGACAAAGCTCTTTTTTAGGATAACGATACAGATGTTTTTCAAGAATATAACGACATGAAAAAAGTCCCATCCAAGATTAATTTATCAAATGGGAACTTTCCAAAAAAATGCTCCTGACTATTATGATGATTTCCTATAATATTAAGTACTTCTTGAAGAAATAAGATATACCTAAGACCAACCAAGGACAAACATCAGATTATTAGCTAGGAACAAAAAACTGAGGCATTAAAAAAATTAATGAAGGGCACAGGTAAGAGGGCAAGAAGCGTAAACAGATGCCTTGATAGATCTATTTTCTCCATGTAACCAATTCAACCAACTTACTTCTTCGGGGTGAATACCTTTGGCCGTTAAAACTGCTGCTCCGCCAAACACTATTAAAATATTCAGTGCCACAATACTACCTACTACCAATAGAACAGCACTAGATGGCAATATAGTTTGCAAGATAACTGTCGCAAAAATGCCGACAGTAACTAGCAAAACTCCGATGGGAAAACCGATAACTAATAAGCAAACGGCTAGGGTGAAACTCCATAGTAAAAAGCTTTTACTTAAAGTTAGATAAATATTTTTTTTCCAGGGATTGTTTTGAACTAATTGCATATTCTTGTAAGGATTTATCGACGACAACAACAACTAAAGAAGCATTCTCTGAGTGAAACTACTCAGCACTCTTGTAAAGACAAGTATAAGAAAAAAAAACAGCTTGAGACATTTTTTCAATATTTATTAACATTTCTTTTTTTATCAATCAGTGCCAATAAAAACATATTAGAGCGTGATCCCTGACTATTTTCTTGGATTTTCTCCAAAATAAAATGATTTTTGTTTATGACTCTGTGCGTAACATAAGTTTAAATATTCTCGTTTTCTTGGTCACGGCAACAAATATTGAGCATAAATGCTTAAGTACAAATGCATAGAAAATTTTGTTGTTAAATAAATTGACACATATTCCTTGCGCTTAATTAACATGAGAATTTTGATATTTTGTTGGACAAATATATTTTTAGGGAATGCTAATTGTAAGAAGCAATAAAATTTTTAAAGTAAAAATAAAGCATGACTAACGGACTAGGCAATCCTCTACCACCACCTCCCCCACCACCGCCGTCATTAACGAAAAATGAACCAAAAAATTCGCCTGAAAATCAAAATACGCCACAAAATTCTCGAGGTCCTAAACGTTCTGCGGGGCAACCGACTTTAGAATATATTATTCGCAATGCCTACGAATCAGGATTTTCCGATATTCATGTGGGAGTCGGCGAAGTACCGCGAATGCGCGATCGCGGAGAAATGGCTTTAACGGATTATCCCAAAACCGATCGCAAGACATTTATGAGTTGGTTGCATGAAATTTTGAGCGAAGAGGAAGTTCATACCTTTGAAACCAAACTCGAATTTGATGGGGCGACCCAGTATGAATTTGCCCGAGTTAGGATTAACATCTTTGATACCCTCAATGGGCCAGCGCTAGTCATGCGTTTGATTCCGTTAAAAATCCTGACTATGGAGCAATTAAATTTGCCCCCTGTTTTTAGAGATATTTCTGATCATCACAAAGGCTTAATCTTAGTGACCGGCCCCACTGGTTCTGGTAAATCTACCACTATGGCGGCGATGGTGGATTATATCAACAAAGAACATGCCAAACATATTATTACCATTGAAGATCCGATTGAATTTGTCCATCAAAGTCATCGTTCTCTAGTTAAACAAAGAGAAGTGGGAATTAATACTCTCAAATTTGATAATGCTCTCAAGGCTGCCCTAAGGGAAGATCCCGACATCATTCTGATCGGGGAGATGCGCGATCGCGAAACAGTCAATACAGCCCTTAAAGCTGCACAAACAGGTCACTTAGTAATGGGGACCTTGCATACTAATAGTGCGATCAAAACTATTGAAAGGATTTTGACCTTATATTCGGCAGAAGAACAAGATGCCATGCGAGTTGCGATCGCAGAGTCCTTAGTTTCTGTAATTTCCCAAGGATTGTGCCGGACTACTGATGGGAAAAGAGCTGCTTACCATGACATTTTGGTCAACACCGAAACAATGAAAGACTATATCAAAGGCTCTAAATATGAAGAGATGCATCAGTTGATGGAACAAGGAGAATATGATGGCATGATCACCACCAATCAATCTCTTTTTGATCTCTATGAAGAAGGAAGAATTTCCGAAGAAACCGCTTTGGAATGTGCTCCCACACCTAATGAGATGGCAATGATGTTAAGAGGAAGAGTTTAATAAGGTATGAGGAACGAGGGATGAGGGATGAGGAACTTCTTAAAGGATACCACTACGCATAAATAATCAGGTCCTAGGTAATGTTTTTCCTAATAGTGTTTTTCCTTATCCTTCATCCTTTATCCCTCATCCTTTAATAACGTGGTCTGATTCCTTGAGTTCGATATTGCCAATAATCCTTGAGGATTTGAGCGTGATCGAAGCAAAGATTATTGGGCATCTGTCCTTGATCGAAGATGGCGAAGTTCTTCGCATCATCAGCGGCTTGAGGTTGTCCTTTGGCGATCGCGATAAAGACAATGGCAATGGTATGTTGTCGGGCATCGCGATCGGGATCAGAATAGGCATGAAACTGCTCAACTAGCTCCACATCCAAACAAACTTCTTCTTTTGCCTCTCGAATAGCAGCCCGTTCTGCTGACTCACCATAATCGATGAATCCTCCAGGAATTGCCCAACCAAAGGGAGTATATAATCGCTCAATTAAAATAATTGGTCGTTCAGGGCGATCTACCAACTCGATGATGGTATCTACTGTCGGTGCGGGATTACGATAAGCCATTAATAGTTGAAGTAATTAAGTTGAGGCAAGTTCTTTTATCAATGCTAAGTTAATGTTGTTTTCCTCTATTTCGGTCATTTCTGCCTTGATATCAGGGCCAAAAAACTTCTCAATTTTAGGTTGTCTTTCTTGCCATTTCTCCAAGGAAACAAAAGGAGAGTAGAATTCTAACACTAGAGTATAAGAGCCGTCAGTAGATTTTTCGTGTAGACCAATTAGTTCTGGTCTTTGATCATCGGCAGGACTCAAGCCAATTTTTGCCAAAGCTTCATCCAGATGGGCTTCTTGTCCATAACGGTAGCGAGTAACATCCAGGCGTAATTGATTTTGAGTCGGCGTCGCCTCTGCTTCTCGTAAAGCAATCACTTCTGATGAGGGCGCTTGAGAATAAAGGACGGGTTTTAATTCCGAAGCTTTCAACGCAAGACCCCCCAGCAATAAAGGAACACCATAAAATAGTCCTGCGAGATTTAAAGTGGCATTGCCAAGGGCATAGGCAACAATGCCGACAACGGTTAAAAGGCCACCTACAGTTAGTCCCACAAGAGCCAGAGGAATTTTACGTAACATAAGCAAAAATTTATCGAATTGTATATATTTCTTAATGTTACTATTCTTAAGTCCACTAAAACCAATAAAGATAATGGATAAATCTACAATCAAAGACCGAGTTAAAACAATTGCTAGTAGAAGACAAGTCTTGATCGATCTCTTGGAAAATCCTAGTATTGGGACTCTCAGAGTTGATGTTGACCAAGCATTGGAAGAATTGGATGAACTTATTGAAGAATGTGAAGAGACTTTCCCTGAATAGAATTAACTGTTTTTGAGCCGAATTCGCTTGCTCAAGGCGACATTTCACTATTCTGGGTACTTTTGTTTACTATTTTTTCTTTTTTGAAGATGTAATTTTCATTGTAGGGATCGGGAATTATAAAGTTATATCTCCTTAAATTTGCCCTTTATCTGATAAAAATTACCATGAACGGTGAAGAATTGCTATGGCTTTATAAAACAGGAAAACGTGATTTTAGTCGTTCAGATCTTCATCAGGCAGAAATTCTCCAAGCGGACCTTCAAGAAATAGATTTGAGTCGTACTGAATTAGATTGGGCAAATCTCAGCGGAACTAATCTTTCTAGAGCAAATCTATCCCGTGCAGATTTAGTTCATGCGAGATTAATCAGCTCAAAATTGATTGGTGCTAACCTGAAATCTGCAGATCTCTCAGAAGCGGATCTCAGTTGGGTCAATCTTGATGGCGCTAGTTTGGTGAGAGTTGATTTGAGCGGGGCTAATCTTAATCAGTCTTGTTTAACTAATGCTAATCTTTCTGATGCCAATCTTAGCGGAGTCAACCTGAGCGGTTGTGATCTTAGTGGCGCAAATCTTAGTCGCGCCGATCTGACTGGAGCAGATTTGACAGGAGTAGATCTCAGTGGGGCGGATTTAAGTCGTGCGGATTTGAGTGAAGCGAATTTACACACTGCCGATATGACGCAAGTAAATCTGAACAAAGCAGATTTAAGTGAGAGTAATCTTCGCAAAGCTGATCTAACTCAAGCCACGATGAAGGGAGCTAATTTGCGCAAGGCTAATTTAAAATCTGCTAGTCTCACTGGAGCCAAATTAAGGGAAACTTTTACTAGTTTTGGTACTATCTCAGGAGACAATGGATCGGGAGCAAATCACCCAAGTAGAGTTGATCTCTGCGCTGCCAATCTTACAAGAGCAAATCTTAGTGGAGTTAATCTCGCAAAGGCGAATCTCAGATTTGCTTTGCTTTTTAAAACCGATTTGCGGGAAGTAACTCTTGTGGGTTCTAGCTTAATTGATGTTTATTTACGAGAAGCTGATTTGCGAGGGGCAAACCTAAAGCAAAGTGTAATCACTGGAATCAACTTAACTGAGACAATTATGCCAGATGGCAGTGTCCATCCTTAAATGTAAACCCTATTTACCTGTCCATTGTCAGCTTAGTGCCCCAACAAAAATTTTCTAAGAAACTTCTCATGGAAAACTTATGAAATCAAAGATAGTTAGTTTTTATAATGAAAAAATGCTGACAAGCATAAATGGGAATAACTAATAAATTAAATATTCATTAGCTTTTAACTGAGAGGCATAATGACAGTTCCAGAAAAAATGCCAAATTTTCTTTCTTATCATGAAGCTTCTGGGCAGGAAATTATTGAACATTTTAATAGCAATTTAGAAGAGGGCTTATCCACAGAAGAAGTTGTTCTTCGTTATGAGAAGTATGGCTGGAACCAACTAAAATTCAAACCAGGAAAACCAGCTTGGCTGAAATTTTTACTCCAGTTTCATCAGCCTTTACTTTATATCCTGTTATTAGCTGGTGGTATTAAAGCAATCTTAGGGTCATGGACAAATGCATTCGTCATCTGGGGTGTCACAGTGATTAATGCCATAATTGGTTATGCCCAAGAAGCCCAGGCAGAAAGAGCAATTACCTCCCTGGCAAATTCTGTAACTACAGAAGTAATCGTACTAAGAGAAGGTCAAAAACTGCGAATTATATCCCAGGATTTAGTACCAGGGGATATGGTCTTACTTACATCAGGAGATAAAGTTCCGGCAGACTTGAGGCTATTGCAAGTTCGTAATTTACAGGTGGATGAATCTGCTTTAACAGGAGAATCGTTGACTGTAGATAAATCTATCGCATCCCTGCCCCCAGAAACACTTCTAGCAGAAAGGACAAACATGGCATATGCTGGGAGTTTTGTTACTTTCGGTCAGGGCAAGGGTATAGTTGTCGCCACGGCCAATGATACAGAGGTCGGTCAAATCTCTCAATCGATGGAAAAGAGAGTAAATTTGACCACACCTTTAACCAGAAAATTTGCCAAATTCAGTCGAACTTTACTGTATGGGGTTTTGACCTTAGCAACCCTAACTTTCGTGATCGGATTGGGGCAAGGTGAGTCCTGGCTTTATATGTTTGAAGCTACCGTGGCACTGGCAGTCAGTGCAATTCCGGAAGGCTTGCCTGCAGTGGTTACCATTACCCTGGCAATTGGAGTCAACCGTATGGCACGTCGTCATGCCATTATTCGGAAATTGCCTGCAGTTGAAGCATTAGGAAATGCCACGGTTATCTGTTCGGATAAAACTGGAACGCTTACAGAAAATCAAATGACGGTACAGAGTATTTATGTAGCAAATGAATATTATGCGGTCAGTGGTAGTGGCTATAGTCCAAAAGGAGAGATTTATTGCCAAGAAAATGACAAACCCCAAAAATATTTTGAGACTAAATTTCCTCTCGGGCTAGAAGAATGTCTAATAGCAGGAGTACTCTGTAACGACTCACAGTTAAAACAGACGGGGGAAGATTGGTCGGTTGTGGGAGATCCCACAGAAGGGGCATTAATTGCAGCAGCTGCAAAAGCTAGTTTGAGTCAATCTGGGCTGTCTGCCTCAAAACCAAGATTAGATGCGATTCCTTTTGAATCTCAGTACCAATATATGGCAACTCTACATGATGGGGATTTTCCTGTGATTTATGTTAAGGGATCAGTAGAGTCTTTGATAAGCCGTTGTAATCAGATGATCAATTGTCATGATCAGATTGTCCCTTTTGAGCGAAGACAAATAGAAGAAGCAGTAGCAATGATGGCAAAACAAGGATTAAGGGTATTAGCTTTTGCCAAAAAAGAAATGAATTTTCATCAGCATTCCCTAGACCATGAGGATATTGACACAAACTTGATTTTTTTGGGATTGCAGGGCATGATTGACCCTCCCCGACCAGAAGCGATCGCAGCTATTCATACCTGTCAGAGTGCTGGAATTCAAGTGAAAATGATTACTGGCGATCATATTACCACCGCACAGGTGATTGCCACGAAAATGGGTATTACCAAGACAGGAAAGGTTTTAGCTTTTGAAGGCAGGCAATTGGGACAAATGAACCAGGTTGAAATTGCCCAGGCAGTTGAAGACGGCTCGGTATTTGCTAGGGTTTCTCCCATACAAAAATTACAGTTAGTTGAAGCACTTCAGTCTAAAGGAGAAATAGTGGCAATGACTGGAGATGGAGTGAATGATGCCCCTGCCCTCAAACAAGCAGATATTGGAATTGCCATGGGAAAAGGAGGAACAGAAGTGGCAAGAGAGTCCGCTGATATGCTGCTGACAGATGATAACTTTGCCTCCATCGAAGCGGCTGTGGAAGAAGGTCGCACTGTCTACCAAAACTTACAAAAAGCGATCGCCTTTCTCCTACCTGTTAACGGTGGCGAATCCATGACCATATTAATAAGTGCTTTGTTAGCCAGAGATTTACCTATTCTCTCCCTGCAAGTCCTCTGGCTTAATATGATCAACTCTATTACAATGACTGTTCCTCTAGCATTTGAACCTAAATCTCAGGGATTAATGCAACAGCCGTCCCGTAATCCCAATGAACCTCTACTTACCCAAAAATTATTCAAGCGGATTTTGATAGTATCGTTGTTTAACTGGATTTTGATCTTTGGCATGTTTGAGTGGGCTAAATCCACAACAGGAGATATTGCAGTTGCTCGTACTATGGCAATTCAAGCATTAGTGGCAGCAAGAATTATCTACCTTCTCAGTATCAGCCAGTTGAGAATAGGGGTATTTAATTATTTACGCCGCAAAAATTCAGTAGTTGCTAAAGCACCGATACTAATTTTTGGTGTTGTAACGGCTGTTATTTTGCAGATTATCTTTAGCCAATGGAGTGTGATGAACGTCTTATTTGAAACAGCGCCACTAAATATCAATCAATGGCTAATCTGTTTACTGCCCATGTTGCCTATGATACCCATAACATTCTTAGCAAATTTTATTGATCCACCTTCAAGAAGTGACAAATTATCAATTTCGGCTTTGAACTAACCTGCCCTATAGGATTTTGGGGTTGCACCTGTAATTTGTCGAAACTTTTTGCTTAGGTGGCTGTGACTATTAAAACCACAATGTAAGGCAATATCGACAATAGATTGGTCTGTTTGTTTTAACAACTGTTTAGCTCGCTCTACTCGTTGCTGAGTCAGGTATTGGTGGGGAGCTAATCCGATAGATTGTTTGAACAGACGGCTGAAATGAAATTGGCTCATGTCGAGTAATTGAGCCAGGTTTTCCAGCTTGAGATTTTGATCTAAATGAGCATCAATGTAATCTAAAATCTGCATAAGTTGACGTTGGGGAAGTCCTCCCTCATAAATTGGTAACTTTGGTTTGGTTGTCGCATGTTGTCTGAGTAAATTAACGGCCAAGATATTTGCCAAAGAATCCACATAAAGCTGATTACCCGAGGGATTTTGTTGCAATTCAGAAAAGAGCATTGTGGCGATCGCTTCTAAATGGACATCACGAGTTTGAAATGTCGGCATGAGCTCAAGGCGATCGCAATCATTTTGGAGATTTTCCCTGGCGACACTTTTTAGAAACTGCGCAGTAAGCTGAATCTGTAAGCAATTTTCATCCCCTTCCCAACGAACAAATAATGGTGTGTTGGCTGGAGTGATTAACAGATCTCCCTTCCGATATAGCCCGGTGTGGGTTTGACCATCCTGAGTTTGCAAGTAGGGAATTGGGCGGGGTGCTAGGGACATGAACATTGTGTGGTTACCCTCTTGATGATAAGGCCCCTCTCCAGGAGGATTACGGAGATGCTGAACCCGAATATGTTCTCCCGTTAGGATTGGGCTAACCTGGCTGGTTAAGACATTCATTTGGTCTTGGGAGAGGGCAGTTTTTTCCATATAACTAACTCAATATGAGTATGAATGGACTCATCGCTTATGAGATTAGATCGGCTCAATAAGCTGAGATGTACGACAAGGTAAGACGAGATCATTTTCATCTTAAATGATAGTTCTACTCAAGATTGTTGACATCCTCTCCGCCCTCCGGTGCCGCTAAAGGACGGAGATTCCCTAAAAAAGCGTGAGCTGGATAGGGGTGGTTGACGCTTCGACGCAAACTGCTGGCACTGCCAGACTGACACTCGCTCCACGTCCGTTTTGATCTGAGTCGGATTGCCCACCCGCCTCTTTTATTATATTTTTTGCCGCATTGATATCTCGGTCGTGAATGGCGCCGCAATGCAGGCATCTCCATTCCCGAACATCAAGCTCTTTCTTCCCTCCTGACTTGCCACAACAAGAACAAATTTGAGAGCTAGCGTACCATCTATCAACAATAGTTAGATCTCGGCCATGTTTGTCGCATTTAGCTTCTAGCATGGTCTTGAATTTAGACCAGCCAGCATCGCTAATCGCTCTTGATAGCTTGCGATTTTTGACCATGCCACTGACATTGAGATCCTCTAGAGCTAGCGCTTGGTTTTCGCGAACTAGTCTAGTGGTCAGCTTGTGCAGGAAATCCGTTCTTTGATCTTTTACCTTGGCGTGTATTTTAGCCAGTTTAAGCTTTCTTCTTCTCCTCCTATTAGAATCTTTTTTGGCCTTGGCTAGTCTTCGATTTGCTTTCTTAAGTTTTTTGAGAGTTTTTTTGTGAAGACGAGGATTATCGACTTTTTCTCCGTTGCTTAAAATAGCGAAATGAGTTAACCCAAGATCGATTCCCACACTATTGTTAGTTTGAGCGAGAATCTCATGGGCAATCTCGACAACAAATGAAGCAAAATACCTTCCAGCGCAATCTTTAATGATCGTCACACTACTAGGTTTGCTTGGTAGTGGACGAGAAAAAATTACTCTGATATGCCCAATTTTTGCTAATTTGACTGATTGAGAATGAAGAGTAAAAGCATTGGTTGCAAACCTAATAGCTTGCCTTGATTGCTTTTTCTTAAATTTTGGCTTGCCAACCTCTTTTCCTTTTCTCTCTCCTTTTTTGCTAGTGAAGTAATTGTTCCAAGCTGTTCGCAAATCTCT